>JBKHJS010000165.1:0-4885 GCA_046537995.1 Desulfobacterales bacterium | reverse complement strand
CAACTTTGCCGTCAACAGAGAGCAGCAGGTGTTTGCATTCCATGGCATATCTCCAGTTCTTTGATGAGGCAGGGTTTCTGTGTCAAATACAAGATATCCATTGCATGAATCGGCCGGCATGTCAAGCCGGCCGGGTCATTCGGGCCGCAGCGGGGCAACAGGCGGCCGGGGCAGAAAACATTATTCGCAATTTCATGGCATTGTCTTTTGCGGGAAAATCGTGTAGACTTCAGTGTCAGGCCCGGTGGAAAATTCATGAACATCGTAACATCCTGTTTCAAAACTGCATTCCGCGTGCGCACAACGGAAGAAATGTCATGTTTCGGTATCTCGGCCTGACAGCGGCATACCCGGAGATTGTCCAGACGGTCAATCTGATCCTGTATAACGGCCTGATGGGAGTTGCCGTGCTTGCGGGCCTGGTACTGGTCCTCAGAAGGCTCGGCAGCCTGGGATACAGCAGAAGGCAGCAGATCGTCCTGTTCCTGTTCACCGTTTTCGTGGCATTTCCGGCCGGCTACCTGGGTTCGCACGCCGCGGGCATGTTTTATCAGCCCGTGGATTCCTGGCGTTTCGGCGCTTTTATCGAAAATGCGGTTTCCGGCGATTCCCACACCTATCATGCCAGCATCATCGCGCCCGCACTTGTCCTGCTGTTGTTTTTCCGGGTCATGCGCTGCAATACCGTGGAACTCATGGATACCATACTGCTCTATATGCCCGTGGGCCATGCCATCGGCCGGGTTTCCTGCCTGCTGATCGGATGCTGCTGGGGCAGGTGGATTCATCCCGAGTTTTTCGGGGTTTACCTCGCGCGCTTTCCCAATCCGATTCCGCTGTATGCAATTGTGTTAAATATCGCCATTTTTCTGGTTCTCCGGCGTTTATATGGAAATATTTATGCACCATCTGCGCGCTGCAGGGCGTATGCCGGCAGCGTGGCAGGCGCCTATCTGCTGCTCTACGGCGCGGTGCGCATGGCACTGGAGGTTTTCAGGACCAACCGGAAATTTTTTCTCGGCCTGACCCAGGCACAGTTGATAATGGCTGTTTTCGTATTGCTCGGCGGCTGCATTCTGATCTGGATAGCCTGGAAAAACCGCAGATCCGCGCAACACAGGACCGCCCCGGAAAGGCAAACGGGCCGGCTGCTGTCTCTGATCGGTCTGATTGCGGTTTACCTGGTAATGTTTGCCGGAACCTTTCATTTAAGGAAAATGCACGTGCTGCCCTGGCCCATGACTGCGGCAGCGGACCTGGAGGCTGCCTGGCTTTCGGTATTGTATTATTTTCCCTATCTTTTGTTTCCGGTGGCCTCCCTGGTCTGGGTGCGGGCGGCCGGGATTCCGATATGGGCGGATTTTTACTGGACCCGTTTTCATCCGGTTTTTTATGCGGGGCTTTTGTGCAGTGTCGGATATTCGCTGTATTTGCTGGTACTGGTTGATCCCTGCATCAGGGGCGGGGCATTCTGGCTGCCGGTGGTCATATTGAGCATAATGAATGCCACGGGCGAGGAATTTGCTTTCCGGCAGGCCTTTTTCCGTGTGCTCAAAAAGGCGGGGTATGGTAATTTGTTGACCAATGGGGCACAGGGGTTGCTCTACGCAATTCCGCATTTCGTGATCGGAGGCATCTCTTTCGGAGTCTTTGCGCTGGTCTACGGTTTTTTGCTGGGGCTTGTCCGGATTCATACAAGGAGTGTGACCCCGTGCGTGATATGTCATTTTTTTATCGATATCGGATGCATCGGACTGCCCGTGATGTCCTGTTAGGCGGGTCTTGCTGCCAAAACCGATGGATTGCGGGACCGCTCATTTACATGAAGGCAGTTAAGAGAAATCGTGATGTTTAAGGAACTGGTTCAAACCAAAATCCGCATCCCGCCCCTGCGCACGCAGGTGATCGAGCGCTCCCGCCTGGTACACCGTCTGGATGCGGCAAAAAAACGAAAGCTGACGCTGGTGTCTGCACCGGCAGGGTTCGGCAAAACCACCCTGCTTGCTAATTGGGCCGAGAGCCAGTCGGAGCAGGTCGCATGGCTGTCGCTTGACGTTGAAGACAACGATTTGAACAGCTTCTGGAGCCACTTTGTTGCGGCAATTCAAAATGTCTGCCCGGGCATCGGCATTTCTGCCATGCAAATGCTTCAATCCCCCTCCGGAATACCGGTCAAGGCGGTGGTCAAAATATTGATCAATGAAATCTTTGAAAGGCAGGATTCTGTTAGCCTGGTGCTTGACGATTTTCACCAGGTTGAAGATGATGTGGTTTGCCGGATTTTCAAGTTTATTATTGATTACATGTCCCGGAATATGCACCTGGTTGTGGCCAGCCGCCGCGAACTGCCATTTTCTGTCGGACGCCTGAAAATTCAGGGGCAGTATGCAGCCGTCAATGCAGACGATCTCAGATTTACCGCTGATGAAGCTGCTGCGTTTGCCAGGCAGGTTTCCGGGCGGGCGTTCACCGATGATGAAGTCGCCGCGTTGGCAGAGTACTGCGAAGGATGGGCAGCCGGTCTTCAGGTGGCGGTCCTTGCCGCGGAGACGGATAAAGCCGGCAGCAAGCTGATGCCCGCAGGGGTGCAGTCACATCTCATAGATTATTTCATGGACGAGGTGTTTTCTTCCCAGCCGGATCACATCCAGTGTTTTCTGCTTGATACCAGCATTTTGACCCGCCTTAATCCGTCCCTTTGCGATGCGGTAACCGAGAGAACCGACAGCGAGTCGATTCTCAGACAGTTGTGCACCGCCAACATGTTTATTGTCGCGCTTGATGGAAAACCCTTCTGGTTCCGATATCACCACATGTTTGCAGAAGTCCTCTACGACAAACTGGCCCGGCAGGAACCGGAGCGTCTCGGGATTCTCCACGGGCGGGCGGCTGCCTGGTACAGGAAAAACAAGATGGCAAACGAAGCGATCTGGCATGCCGTTGCCGGCCAAAACTGGGATTACGCTGCGGAACTGATTACCAAGTATTCGGCCATCGCCATATTCAGGGGGGATTCGGGCACCGCGGTCCGGTGGATCCGGGCTCTTCCTGAAAGCCGGGTTACCGGCAATCCGTATCTTTGCGTGACCTATGCATGGGCCCTGTTTTTGCAAAATCTCAGCAAGTTTTCATCCATGCCGTTTCACATGATTGAATATTTTCTCAATGAGGCGGAAAAATTTTATCCGCAGCTCCTTGAGACCGAGGGTCCGGAGGGCTCCACGTACAAGGCGCTGACAGCTTACCTGGATGCCCTCCGGGTGCATCTGGCCTACTCCCGCAATGAATCACGGGAAAAGGTGATTGCGCTGGGCGGAAGCACCCTGCAGAAATTTGATGAAAACAATGTATTTATCCGGTGTAACATCTTTTTCACGCTTGCATTGACTTACCTGGATATTGGGAATCTGGATGCCTGCGCCGGCAGCCTGGAAGCGGCCAGATCTGCGGCGTTTGTCGGCGGATTCTGCTACCAGGTGATTCTTGCCGATTATTTCCGTGCTTATGTTGCCAAAATCCGGGGACAGCTTCGGGCTTCAGATCTGATTTGCCGCGAGGGCAGGCAGTCTGTGAGCCAATCATTTGTGGAAACCAACCGGCTTTCGGCTGAAACGCTGAGCTATTATGATCTGCACCAGGCCGTGCTTTTATATGAGAAAAATCATCTGGATCAGGCCGCATCCATGGGGGAAAAGGCTATCGAGTTTGTCCGGATTCTCGGCGAAACCTACACCCTGATATCCGGATTTGAATACCTGTTCTGGATTCGGCTTGCCACCGGGGCCGATGAAGAGGCAGTGTTGTCGCCGCTGTCGGAAATGGAAGACCTCTCTGTTTACTGCTGGCGGGCCAGGACCCTTGCCGGGGCTCTGCGGATCCGGTATTTGCTGATTCGTTATCCGGGAAAGACGGAAATCCTGCAACGCGCCTTTGCCCTAGCCGAGCAGTACGGGCTTTGTCTGAAAAAGACGCAGCCGGACGAAAACCGGCCTTACCCGGTGCCGTTTGAAAGAAGGATGCAACTCAGGGAGCAGTTGAACCTGATGCGGTTGTATCTTGCAGAATCCCGGATTTCAGCGGCCGATGTTGCCCGCATGCCCATGCAGGAAGTGGCCGAGTGCCTCGGGGTGCTGCTTTCAGAATCCCGGCAGGAGGATATCGGCGAATACGAGATCGAAGCGCTCAATCTGCTGGCCATGGCCCATGAGCTTTTAAGAGACGATGAAAGCGCAATCAATTCCGTGCGTGAGGCTGTCTGCCTGGCGGATTCCGAAGGGTATTTGCGTATTTTCGCGGATGAAGGCTCTCCGTTGGTTCCGGTGCTTGAAAAAAGCATTCAGGCCGGCGTCTGCGTGGATTATGCAAGCCGGGTGCGCGATATTATTCTGTCGGAAACAGATGTGCAGTCAGGCTTCTCCCAATCCGCCCGCACCGCCGTTTCGGAGAAGAACCTGAGCCGGCAGGAGCGTTCTGTTCTCCGGCTGATCTCCATGGGCATGTCCAACCAGGAAATCGCCGAAGAGCTCTGCATTGCCGTGGCCACGGTGAAGACACACAACTACAATATCTTCAAAAAGCTGGAGGTCTCCAGCCGCATGGCAGCCGTGGAAAAGGCCAGGCGCATGGGCATTCATTCATAAAAAGGCGCGGCCTTTTCTCGCAGCCTTGCAGATGATGGTTTTCTATCATGCAGGCGGTATTCTGCCGGTCGGCCCTTTTTGCGGCTCATGGTTTTTTCATCCCTGCGGCGTCGGTAAATTCGACCGTATCCCCGACCTGGATGCCGTGGCGATCGAAAAAGCCGCGGTTGACCTCCAGGGCATATCGTGCTTTTTGCCGGGAGCAGATCGCGGTTTTGTCCAGAGGCTGCATCTGCCGGATGTCA
>JBKHJS010000030.1:0-19097 GCA_046537995.1 Desulfobacterales bacterium | reverse complement strand
GAGGAGGAACCTCTGATGGCAGAAGAAAAAGAAAAAAAAGCAGCCCCGAAAAAAGAAAAGGTGGCTGATCCGAAAGCGGCGACCATTGATGTCGCCTCACAGGAATTGATCGCACGCGCCCAGAAACTGGGCATTGATACGGTTTTTGACCGGGCTGAGAGCATGAAGCCCTGTAATATCGGCGCCCAGGGCACCTGCTGCAAAAACTGCGGCATGGGCCCCTGCCGCCTGCCGCTGCCCAAAAGCGGCATCGAGGGCGAAGATACCCGCAAGGGGCTTTGCGGCGCCAGCGCCAACACCATTGCCGCCCGGAATTTTATCCGGATGATCGCAGGCGGTGCGGCTGCGCACTCGGATCACGGCCGGGGCGTTGCTGAAGTTTTTCTGTCAGCCGCACGCAAGGAAAACGAGGATTACAAGATCAAGGACATCGACAAGCTGCTCCAGGTGGCAGAAGCCTTGGACGTGGCCACCACCGTGGAAGTCGACGGTGAAACCAAGGACCGGGATCCCGAGGAAATCGCAGTCGAGGTTGGCGAAAAGGCCATGGCCGAGTGGGGCAAGCCCGACGGTGAACTGCTTTACCTCAAGCGCGCCCCCAAGGCGCTGTATGAAAAATGGGAAAAACAGGGCGTGATCCCCAGAAACATTGACCGGGAAATCGTGGAAATCATGCACCGGACCCATATCGGCGTGGACCAGGATTACAAAAACCTTATGCGGCAGGGCGTCCGCGCGGCCATCGCAGACGGCTGGGGCGGCTCCATGCTGGCCACCGATCTCCAGGACATTCTGTTTGACACCCCTTATCCCCTGCAGTCCGAGGCAAACCTGGGAGTGATGAAAGAAGATCACGTCAACCTGATTGTCCACGGCCATGAACCGATTCTCTCCGAGATGATCGTGGCTGCGGCCCAGTCCAAGGAAATGCTTGATTACGCCAGGGAAAAGGGCGCCAAGGGCATTCAGCTAAGCGGCATCTGCTGCACGGCCAATGAAATCCTCCAGCGCCACGGCATTCCGCCGGCAGCCACCTTCCTGCAGCAGGAACTGGCAATTATCACCGGTGCCTGCGATGCCATGGTTGTTGACATTCAGTGCATTTTCCAGAACCTGGCCAACGTGTCCAAGTGCTTCCATACAAAGCTGATCACCACGCATCCCATCGCCAGGATGGAGCAGGACAACGTCATCCACATCGAGTTTGACGAGCACTATGCCATGGAAGATGCCAAGCGCATCGTCAAGATGGCCATTGACAATTTTGAAAACCGCGGCCCCGAGGTCATGATTCCCAGGCACAAGGCCACCCAGATTGCTGGCTTTGGCGTGGAATCCATCCAGTACCACCTGGGCGGCACTTTCCGGGGCGATTATTACACCCTGAATGACAACATCATTAACGGCCGGATCCGCGGAATCGCAGGTGTTGTGGGCTGCAACAACGCGCGCACCCGTCACAACGAGGGCCACATAGCGGTTGTAAAGGAGCTTATCAAAAACGACGTGATAGTCCTTACAACCGGATGCAACGGCATTGCCTGCGCAATGGAAGGCCTGCTTACCCCCGAGGCTGCGGGCGTTTACTGCGGGGCCGGACTGGCCGAGGTCTGCGAAACCGTTGGCATTCCGCCGGTGCTGCACATGGGATCCTGCGTGGACAACAGCCGGATCCTGCTGGCTGCAACAGAGGTGGTAAAGGCCGGAGGGCTCGGCAACGATATCTCGGAGCTGCCTGCTGCCGGAAGCGCGCCTGAGTGGATGAGCGAAAAGGCCATTTCCATCGGCCAGTACTTTGTGGCCTCGGGCGTGTATACCGTATTCGGCGTGACCTTCCCCACCAGCGGCGCGCCGGTCTTCCAGGACTTCCTGTTCAAGGACATGGAAAAGATGTACGGCGGCATGTGGGATTTTGAAACCGATCCGATCAAGCACGCCCAGAAGATGATCGCCCATATCGACGCCAAGCGCAAGGCCCTGGGCATTGACAAGGCCCGAGAGCGTGTGCTCATGGACATGGCAGACCGCCAGCAGCTTGAAGCCTAAAGGCATTTGCCGGCAGGGAAAAACAAGGTGATCATATATAAGCACAATTTCAAAGCAAAAATAAATCCTCAACGAAGGAGGACCGTATGTCTAAATTAATTGCGTTTGCTGCCATCCAGGGCGGCTATAAAGTTGTTTCCCAGGTGGAAGGGGAACTGGACAAGGCCCTGAAGTCCTATGACGCCTCCACTAAGGTGGAATTTCCCAACACCGGGTATTTTCTGCCGGTCATTTATTCTCTGACCGGGCTGAAAGTTGAAACCCTGGAGGATATGAAAAAACCGTTGGAGTTTGCCCGCAAGCTCCTGCCTCCGCATATCAAGGGCAAGCATCATCTGCCTTTTCTCGGCCCCCTGTTGGATGCGGGCATGGCCGCAATTCTGGCCTATGAAATCAGGGAGGGCCTGCGGATCGTAAATAACCCGGACTTCTATTATCCCTACGAGGATCCGGATATTGAAAACGGCAAGATCTGGCTGGGCCCGGCAGATGACATCATCCTGCGCAAACGCGGCGTGGAGTTTGTCGACGGTTCCGCCCCCGGATTTGCCGCCATCGTGGGCGCGGCCCCGGACCCGGAAACCGCCAAGATGATCGTGGAGGAATACCAGAAGCGCAATCTGTATATTTTTTGCGCCGCCCAACACCGGGGAATATCCATTATTGATCAGCTCATGGAAGCCGATGTGCAGATCGGGTGGAACACCCGCATTGTGCCTTTCGGCCCGGATATTTCCTCTGCGGTGTTTGCCCTGGGCTTTGCCAACCGCGCAGCCATGGCTTTCGGCGGCCTGCAGCCCGGCGACTACAAGAAAATCCTCAAGTACAACAAGGACCGGATTTTTGCATTTGTCAACGCCCTGGGCGACATCGGCACCGAGTGGGGCGTGGCCGCAGCCGGCTGTGTCAACTGGGGATTTCCCACCCTGGCCGATACGGATATTCCCGAAATTCTGCCTACCGGTATCTGCACCTACGAGCACGTTGTGGCCAACGTGCCGCATGACGAAATCGTCCAGCGCTCCGTGGAAGTGCGCGGCCTGAAGGTCCAGGTGTCCGAGATCGATATCCCCTGCTCCTTTGGTCCGGCATACGAGGGAGAGCGCGTTCGCGGCAAAGACCTGCATTCCCAGATGGGCGGTGGCAAGACCCCGTGCACCGAGCTGGCCAAGATGGCCGACATGAAGGAAATCGAGGACGGCAAGGTCGAAGTGGTGGGCAAGGATATCCCCGATATCAACGAAGGCGATACCCTGCCGCTGGGAATTTATGTCCAGATCGCCGGCCGGGAGTTCCAGACGGACTTTGAGCCGATCCTGGAACGCCAGATTCACCACTTGGTCAATTACATCCAGGGCGTGATGCATATCGGTCAGCGGGATATCTCCTGGATCCGCGTGAGCAAGTCGGCCGTGGAAAAAGGCTTTACCTTAAAGGACATCGGCACGGTGCTGCATGCCAAGATGCACCAGGATTTTGGAAAGGTGCTCGACAAGGTTCAGGTCACGCTATATACCGACAAGAAAGATGTGGAAAAGATGACCGAGCGGGCCCGCGCCGAGTACAATACACGCGATGAGCGCGTGGAAAATATGCGGGACGAAGACGTGGAGACCTACTACTCCTGCACCTTGTGTCAGTCCTTTGCACCGAATCATGTCTGCTCGATTTCCCCGGAACGTACAGGCCTGTGCGGCGCATACAACTGGATGGACTGCCGGGCTTCCTACGAGATCAATCCAACCGGCCCGAACCAACCCATCAAGAAGGGCGAGACTAAAGACCCCCGCCTGGGCCGCTGGAAAGGTGTGGACGAGTTTGTCAAGCAGGCCTCGCGGGGTGCGGTGGAGGGCTACAACTTTTACTCCATCGTTCATGAACCCATGACCACCTGCGGCTGCTGCGAGTGCATCGCAGCGGTGCTGCCCACATGCAACGGCGTGATGTCTGTCAACCGGGAATACACCGGAGAGACGCCCTGCGGGATGAAATTTACCACGCTGGCCGGCACGGTTGGCGGCGGCGCCATGACCCCGGGCTTTGTGGGGCATTCCAAGTTCAACGTTACTCAGCGCAAGTTCATCCGGGGCGACGGTCCGCCGGAAATGAATGAAGGCGGCCTGCTCCGGGTCGTCTGGCTGCCCAAGATGCTCAAGGAGGAGATCAAGGGCAGAATTGAGTCCAGGGCAGAGGAATTGGGCGTGTCCGATTTTTATGACAAGATCGCAGACGAGACCGTCGGCACCACAGAAGAGGAAATCCTTGATTTTCTCAAGGAAAAGGATCATCCGGCCCTTAAGATGGAATCCATTGTGGGTTGATGTCAGCAGAAAAATCCGGTTCAGGGCTGGTGATCGGCCCTGAACCGATCGGGTTTAATTTTTGGATAGCGTAAAACGAGGAGAAAAAAATGGCACTAACCGGAATTCAGATATTTAAACTGCTGCCGCAGACCAACTGTAAGGAATGCGGATTCCCCACGTGTCTTGCGTTTGCCATGCAGCTGGCCGCCGGCAAGGCAGAGCTAGACGCCTGCCCTTATGTTTCGGATGAAGCCCGGGAACAGCTGGCAGAAGCCTCAGCCCCTCCCATCCTGCCGGTTCAGATTGGAAAAGGCGTCCGGGCGCGCACGGTCGGCGGGGAAACGGTGCTCTACAGGCATGAAAAAACCTTTTTCAATCCCACCGCCCTGGCGGCAAAAATCAACTCAGACATGGACGACGGCGAACTGGACAGCAAGCTCAAGATCTGGAACGCGTTTCAGTTCGAGCGGGTTGGATTTACCCTGCGGCCCGAGCTCGTGGCCCTGGAAGACGTTAACGGGGACAAGGACGCCTTTGCCGCAAAAGCCAAAAAGATTGCAGAGACCTCGGAATTCAATCTTATTTTGATCTCGGATAACCTGGAGGTGATGAAAGCCGGGGTGGAGGCCTGCAAGTTCAAGCAGCCCCTGATTTATGCGGCCACCAAGGATAATTTTGATGATTTCTCCGCGCTGGCCACGGAAAACGACCTGCCGCTGACCATTAAGGCCGATTCCATCGAGGGGCTGGGCGAGATGACCGACAAGCTCCGGGACCAGGGCTTTAAGAAAATTGTGATTGACTCGGGTTCCCGGGATGTCAAGCAGGCCTATGAAGACCAAACGCATATCCGTCGGGCGGCTCTGAAGAAGAATAATCGTTCGGTGGGATATCCTACCATAGTCTTTCCGTGCGAGATGGCCTCCAACCTGGAGACCGAAGCCATGGTGGCATCCATGTTTATCGCCAAGTACGGCGCCATCTGCGTGATGTCGGATTTTTCCAGCGAGACGCTGTTTGCGCTTCTCCTGGAGCGGCTCAATATCTTCACCGACCCGCAGCGGCCCATGACGGTTGTGGAAGACATCTACCCGATCGGCAATCCGGATGAGAATTCGCCGGTGCTTATTACCACGAACTTTGCCCTGACATACTTTATCGTTTCCGGCGAGATCGAGGGCAGCAAGGTTCCGGCATGGCTGCTGGTCAAGGACACCGAGGGACTGTCCGTTCTGACTGCATGGGCTGCCGGTAAATTCGCCGGCGATGATGTGGGCATGTTTGTCAAGAAGTGCGGCATTGCAGACAAGGTAAAGAACAAGGAACTGATCATCCCGGGCTATGCAGCTGCCATCACCGGTGAGATCGAAGAAGAGCTTCCGGATTGGACCGTTACGGTGGGGCCGCGGGAAGCCCCGCACCTTCCGTCATTTCTGAAGCAGAGGAAATAATCGATGATGACGCGGCGCCCGTCGGTGTTTGACGGCGCCGCATCAACCCAAGGGAGGTTTACATGCTGTTAATCGGCGAGAGTTTGAATGTAATGTCCAAAAAAGTCGGGCAGGCGATGAAGGACCGCGATCCCGGACCCATCCAGGAAGAGGCCAAGCTCCAGAAGGAAAAGGGGATGGATTATATTGACATCAACCTGGGACCGGCCAAGAAGGACGGCGCGGAATTGATGCCGTGGATCGTCCAGACCGTCCAGGAAGTCGTGGATCTGCCCCTGGCGCTTGATACCTCCAATATTGACGCCATTGCCGAGGGACTGAAGGTTTACCAGAAAACCGAACAGCCGCCGCTGATCAACTCCATTATGTGCCGGCCGGAGCGCTATGAAAAGATGCTGCCGGTGGCCGCGGAGTATAATGCGGATTTTATTGCCCTGCTGTGGGGTCCGGAAGGCCTGCCCAGGGATGAAAACGAGCGCGCCGCCCTCTGCGTGGAGCTGCTTTACGCAGCCAATGAGGCGGGTATTGAAAATGACCAGATCTGGGTCGACGGCATTGTCACGCCGGTCAATATCCAGCAGGATCAGCTGGTCAGCCTGATGAACTTTTACGCCATGCTCCAGGATATCGCCCCGGGCGCCAAGAGCACCTGCGGCCTTTCCAACATTTCCAACGGCCCGCCGGCCCATCTGCGTCCAATTCTCAACCAGACCTATATGGTCATGCTGGAGCGCTACGGCATGTATTCGGTGATTTCCGATCCCCTGGACGAAAAACTCACCGCCATTGCCAAGGGCCAGCATCCCGAGATCGTGGATGTGATCCACAAGGCCATGGACGGAGAAACCGATGCCAGCGAGCACCCCAAGGAACTGGCAGACTATGTCAAGACCGTGGATGTGATCCTGGGCCGAAAGCTCTACTCCGATTCCTGGCTGGAGCTGTAATTCGGTTCCGGAGTTCTTAAACACGAAGCACGCGAAGACTTTTTTTCAATAAAGACTTAGTGTTCTTCGTGGTTACATATGTTTTTGTCTTTTGTGAAGCCTTGCTCCTGTGGGAGCGAGGCTTTTTTTGTACGCAAGTCTCTCAGGCCGCAATGCCGCGTAAAGAATTGAATATGGCAGGGAAATGAAATTTATGATATAGGAGTGGCCAATTATTCCATCGATTGTTATATAGCTTGTAAAACTGCGTATTCTGCTATTTCATTGATCGCACTCTGGAGGGCATATGGCTGAAAATGGTAGTAGAAGACGTGGTCTTTGTTCGGATATAGAAAGGATGTGCAATGAAAATATTGGTTTGCGGAAAGGGCGGGTGCGGTAAAAGCACCCTTTCGGTGATGCTGGCGCGGGCTTTTGAGGCCATGGGCTGGCGGGTCCTGCTGGTGGATGCCGATGAATCCAATTTCGGCATTCCGCATTTGATCGGCGTGGACCCGCCAATGGATCTGATGGAAAGCTTTGGCGGCAAAAAAGGTTTCAAGCAGAAGCTCAACGCGAATTTTCCGTCAGACAACGAGGGGATTTTTGATAAAGAGCAGAAAACCGCAGATATTGCACCCGGGTGCGTTTCGCAGACCGGCGGCATTCAAGTGGTTTCCATCGGCAAGATTCACCATTTCGGGGAAGGGTGTGCATGCCCCATGGGTATGCTGTCCAACAAATTTCTTTCCAGTCTGGTGCTTGCAGACAACGAAATCGTGATCGTGGACACCGAGGCCGGGGTGGAGCATTTTGGGCGGGGGGTGATCGCCCGGGGTGACGTGGTGATCGGGGTGGTGGATCCCACTGCCGAATCGCTGAAGCTGGCTGAAAAAATGCGGGAGATGGCCTATAATGCCGGCAAGCCGGTTTATTTTGTGATCAACAAAAACGAGGCTGAAGTCGAACCGCTGATCCTGGAGCACCTGGATGCTCAACAGGTTGCGGCCAAAATCCCCAGGGACAATGCGCTGTTTTTGTCCAGTCTCCGGGGCCGCCCCATTGAACAGGCCAATGAACCAGCCGCGGCCCTGGCCGCTTGGCTGGCGGAATCGGCTGAAAACGCCAAAACGATCCATAACGAATGAAGTTGTCGTGCGCGCGTGCTTTGTGGGAATCGTGTTGATCTCGGGAGATATATTTTGTATATGAGATAAGGATAAGCAGGGACTGACTGAATCATGAATGGAATTTGAGTTTATATGAAAAACAAAACCCCGATTATTTTATTGTGCCTGTGCCTGGTAGTTGCCGCCTGCGCGCCCAAAGAGGGAGTTCGAAGGCCGGCCAAGCCCGCCGGGTACGCCCTTTTTGAAAAGGCTGAGCAGGAATTTTCCCAGTCCAGATACGCAGAAGCCCGAAGCCTGTACAGGCAATACGTGGAAAACCATCCGGGCGCGGAAATGGTGCCGGAGGCGAAGCTGAAACTCGGCATGATCAATGCCGCGCAGAAGAAATTTGACCCGGCCCGGGAGATGTACGTGGAGGTAATTGCGCGGTATCCGGAAACACCGCAGGCAGCGGCGGCCCGGATCAAAATTCTGGAGTCCTACATCAACCAGGGTGATTTTCAGGAAGCCCTTGATTATCGCCGGCGCATGGCAGAAGAACAACTGGAGCCGGAAACCCGGCTTCAGGCGGATCTGCTGGCCGGGGATGCGCATATGGCGCTTGAACAGTTCCGGCAGGCCTACAAGGTTTTCTCTGAGGTCTACCGCTCAGCCGATTCCGAGGCCCGCAAAAAAGTCAAAGATCGCCTGCTTGCGGCGATTTCCGGGCTTTCGCCCGAATATATCGCCTCAGAGCGCCAGCGCCTGGAAGGCAACCCCCCGGCCGGATATTTAATGTACCAGCAGGGGCTGAATTTCATGTCCGAGGACCGCGCCGGGGATGCATTTTCCGTATTTAGAAAATTTCTGGATCGCCATCCGGAACATCCGGAAATCGAACGGGTCAGAAAGCACCTGGCAACCCTGGCCGCAGAGGCCTCTTTTGAAGGAAACGTTCTGGGCTGCGTGCTCCCGCTTACCGGAAAATATCGAAAATTCGGACGGCAGGCGCTGCGGGGCATCGAACTGGCCCTGACCCGGGCATACAAGGCCATGGATGCAGATCCCTCTTTCCGGATACTGGTGCGTGACAGCCAGTCTGATCCGGAAACCGGCCGCCGGGCGGTGGAGGAACTTGCGGAAAAGCGGGTGGCAGCCATTATCGGGCCGATTGCCGCGGCCCGGGAGGGATCAGATGCCGCGCAAAAGCTGGGGGTTCCGGTTTTTCCGTTTACCCAGAATTCCGATATCGCAGAAAACAGGGATTTCGTGTTCATCAATTTTCTGACCCCGAGAATGCAGGCCTCAACCCTTGTGGATTATACCACGAAAAATCTTGCCTGCCGGCGTTTTGCCGTACTTTATCCCGACGAGTCTTACGGCAGAACCTTTCTGCACCGGTTCTGGGACCAGCTCATAGAAAACAATGCCCGGCTGGTGGCTGCTGAATCCTATAACCCGGAGCATACCGATTTTGCCGAACCCATTAAAAGGCTGGTGGGGCTCCATTACGATCTGCCCGAAGACCTGGCTCCGGAGACCATGACCCGCTGGGAGCTGGAAGATTTTGCCGGGAAACTGGAAATTTTCAAGGGGGTCCTGTCAGTGGATCCTTCTGCCGGTCTGGATGAAAATGAAAGTTTCCAGGATCTGGAAAGCGAGCCTTATGATTTCGGCTTCGGCCGCATCCCGGAGGCTGACGAAGGGGAGCCGGAACCTATCGTGGATTTTGACGCGATTTTTATCCCGGACGCCCCGGAGAAAGCCGGACTAATTATTCCGCAGCTTCGCTACTATGATATCAACGAAGTCTACCTGCTGGGCACCAATCTCTGGCATTCGGAAAAGCTCATAGATATTGCCGGATATCAGATCCGGGATGCGGTAATCCCGGAGGGCTTTTTCTCGCAAAGCCGCCAGAGGTCGGTATCTGAATTTGTAAGCGATTTTACGGACGTGTATGAATATACCCCGGGTTTCATGGAGGCGGTCAGTTATGACACGGCCATGATTTTGTGCAGACAGATGTCGCGCAAGGATGTTTCCACCCGGCCCGGGCTGCAGCAGGCTCTCATGGAAATGTCCCTGTTTGAAGGCGTTACCGGCAGGACCGAATTTCTGGATACCGGTGAGGCAGATAAATCCATCTACCTGTTAAATGTGAAGGGCGGACGGTTTTCTGAAATTACCCGGTAAGCCGTGCTGGGCACGGCTATTTTTCCGGGCTGACCATGCTTCCCTGTCCGGTGGCCTCCAGCACTGTCTGCCAGAGCTTGCCGCCCGGGCTGACCTGCTTTCGATGCCCTGCGGTCAGGGGCACGGGCACGTGAACGAAGTGGTCGTTCCAGTGGCCGATAATCATGTTGGTTTTGCCCGCCATGCCGGCATGCACGGCGTCGCGTCCCAGAAAGGTGCAAAACACGTGATCGTTTGAATTGGCGGGCAAACTGCGGATCATGTAGCTCGGATCAATGTATTTGAGCGAAATATCCATGTGCCGGGCGTCAAAATAGCTCTGAATCCGCTGCTTGAGAAACAGCCCGATGTCATGGAGCTTGATGTTACCCGAAGGGTCGTATTCCTTTTTATCTGTTTCAAAGAATTTCTGCCCGGCGCCTTCGGCAATAAGAATCACGGCATGTTTTCTCTGGGCCAGGCGTTCTTCGAGCTTGGCCAGCAAACCGTTTTGCCCTTCCAGGTCAAAATCGATTTCCGGAATCAGCACGAAGTTAACATCCTGCTGGGCCAGGGTGGCCGTGGCGGCGATAAAGCCGGAATAGCGCCCCATGAGCTTGATCAGACCGATGCCGTTGGGAAAGCCTTCGGCTTCCTTGTGGGCGCCCTTGATGGCTTCAGTGGAGATGTCCACCGCGGTGTCAAAGCCAAAAGACTTGGATACCATGTGAATATCGTTGTCAATGGTCTTGGGGATTCCGATGACGCTGATTTTCAAATCCCTTTCCCGGATGGCGGCATCGATTCTGGAGGCTGCCATCAGCGTGCCGTCGCCCCCGATCATAAAAAGGATACCGATGTTCATCCGTTCCAGGCAGTCCACAATCGCGTCGATGTCCTGTGGACCGCGGGAAGAGCCGAGAATGGAGCCGCCCATTTCATGAATGTGCACCACGTTTCCGGGGCTGAGGTCCATCACATCGTGCCGGTATTCCGGTATAAAGCCCTGCAGTCCGTAGCGGAACCCGTAAATGTGCCGGACGCCGTAGCTGTGGTACAGCTCGAGGACCACCGAGCGGATGATGTTGTTTAAGCCCGGGCACAGCCCGCCGCAGGTCACCAGGCCGCACTTGAGCTTGCTTGGATCAAAGTAGATCTTTTTTCTGGGGCCGGCCAGCTCGAAGCGCGGCGGGGTTTTTTCCGCCCGGATGGCCGCTGTGATCTTTGCCGGATCAAGCTCCACTAAGACCTGGTCGGTGTCGTCTTTGAAAATGTCGCTGCTTGAGCCGTTTAGCTCACGGATGATGGGGGAGTCGATTTTGGCATCGCCAAGAAAGTCGATTCGCGTATCCATATCCATGTCGATCTCGGCTGTGGTTTCTATACTCATATGAAGTGCCTCTAAATATGTTAACTGGATGAAGGGATGTAAATACCTTTTACTTATCCTGCGTTAAATTTCAGCGATCCCTTGCCCAGGATATCATGCAGGTGAAGGGCGCCCACCATCTTCCCGGTTTCTTCGATTGCCGGTAAGACGGTAATCTGATGGGATTCCATCAGGTTCAATGCCTCATAAAGCGGCATTTCAGGGTATACATACTTGGGATTTCTCGTCATTAGGGAATCCACAGTATGTTCATGTACGGGGATCTTTTTGACCACCATGCGCCGGACATCTCCGTCCGTGATAATTCCGGTGAGGATGTCTTCGGCGGTTGTGACGAAAATTACCCCGAGCTGCTGCTGATTCATTTCTGCAAGGGCGGTGTCCATGCCGCTGCCCTCGGGTATTCTCGGAATCGCCTTTCCGGTGAGCATGATGTCTGCAACCCGCCATTTAAGGCGGTGCCCCAGGTTGCCGCCGGGGTGAAATTTTTGAAAATCGCTGGATTTAAACTTGTGCTTGTCTATCAGTACCACGGCCAGCGCATCGCCCATTGCCATCTGTGCCGATGTGCTCGCAGTCGGGGCCAGCCCCATGGGGCAGGCTTCCTTTTCAACCCCTACGTTGATTACGATGTCGCTCTGGGCAGCAAGCGACGAGCGCGGATTTCCGGTAAATGCGACGACCGGGCAGCCCACGCTGCGGATGCTGGGAATCAGGATGTTAAGCTCATCGGTTTGCCCGGAGTTGGAAAGCGCAATAAACACATCATCTGCAGACACAATGCCCAGATCGCCGTGCATGGCTTCCACCGGGTGGAGAAACAGGGACCGGGTGCCTGTGCTGTTTAAAGTGGCCACGATTTTCCGGGCAATAATGCCGGATTTTCCGATACCAGCCACGATGACCCGCCCGCGGGACTTGTAGATTAAATCCACCAGCCGGTTAAAGCTGTCATCCAGCTTTTCTGCAAGCTGGCCTATTCCCTCGGCCTCAATGCGAAGGACCTCTTTTGCACGTTCAATGGACATGAGCGCCTCGTATTTGACACACAGAATATAAGGACAATTGCGTCCTGCGCAAGCAGCACCCGCAATCGGCCGGAGCAGTGTTTTTTGCGGGACACTGACAGTTTTTTGCAAAAATATCAAGCACCGGGGCTTGACCGCATAAAAAATATAAATATTATATCCAAAATTATTTGACAAGAGATAATGCGATAGGATATATAAATTAATTTGACAAAAGGACAGGTCCGCTGGCGGATGCAGCGGGGCAAACCTTTATGCGAGAAGCGATTCCGGCTGCCGAAAGGCGCCGGTATTTTTTTATTTAAATAAAGGAGGAGCGGAAAATGATCTGTCAAACCACGCGAAAAGGCCAGGAATGTGCTTTCATGACAGCCGACGGCTGCGTTTACAACGGCGGTTCCTGCTACCAGATTGTGGAATCCTGCAACGGCTGCAGCCGGATCGTGTCTTATGAGACCGGCTGGTTTTGCGGCAAGTGCCCGGAGCCTGAGAAAAAGTGGAAAACCGGCAACTGCAATCTGGCCACACACGTAGCCGATGAAAGTGCCAAGGCAAAAAATGCCAAGATCAACCCGATCAAGGCCTCCAAGCGGGGCGGCGGCCGGTAGTCACAAAGCCGTTTTTTAAATCGGCATTTTTCCTGCGGCGCATCCTGTATTAGGGGTGCGCCGCATTTTTGTGTCTGATAAAAGCTGTTTATCCCGCCTGGGCGGTATTTTTGCAGAATGGAAAGCCGTAAGCACCTCGGCTGACCGGCGGGGCGAAAAAGGAGTTTCCTTGCTCCAGGAGCCTCTTGGCGCTTCAATTTCCGCTCGGAAACCCGCTTTTTTGCACCGCCCTCAGGGCAACGAAGTGCAATTTCGTCAGAGCGCAAAAAAAGGATTTCCCTGGGAGGCCTGCTGCACGGCGGGTTACCCGGGATCATGCCCGGAAAAGGCATCCCGGACGAATTCCGGCAGGCCGTATTTATCTGCCGCTCGTTTCCATCTCTGCGCATAATCCCGCAGAAGCCGGCGCTGATTGCTCACCCCGCTGCGGGCCCGGTCAAAATCGACAAACCAGGCACTGCCCCGGACATCCACCAGGACGTTTCCGGGATGCAGGTCCACGTGATGGATGCCGTGGGAGATCAGAATCCGGGTTTGCTTGACAACCGCCGGCAGCACGCCTTCGGTTGCGGCCGGGTCCGTGAGGCTCAGTTCAGAAAGCGGCACCGCATCCGGGATCCGTTTTGTGACCAGCCAGGCACGGTATAAGAGCCGCCCCTGTACCGCATAGGCCACGGGTTCGGGGGCGTTGATGCCGATCTGCCGCACGCGGTGCAGCATCTCGAACTCGGCCTGGCTGCGCGCCCTGCCGAGCCCCAGATAGGTCTGTTTGTTTAGGTGCCGCAGCAGTCCGCCCCGGAAATAGGTCTTGATCACCACCGGGCCGATCCGGTCGAGTTCGCGGGTCTGCACCTGCACGCGGCCGGCGAGACTGCCTTCTGCTTTTTGCGCAGGTGCATGAAAGCTTTGGATCAGTTCCGCCATCTGCGATGAAGACAGCCCTTCCGGGGATCCGAACCTGAAGGTGCGGTGTTTTTGAATGACTGTCATGGGGCGGCCTGTTTCGGACGGCAATCCTTTTCCGGGTACCTGCTGAGTCCGTATTCAATTTTTTCGATCACTTCCTGCGGCTGTATTGTTTCCATCCTGCCGGGTTTTGTTTTCCGGGTGACAGGGGCGTCTTCTTCTCCGGGATCGTTGTAATGGTCGACTAAGAGATCGTGGAACCTGTAAGGCCCGCAGCGTCTCGGGTTGGAATATCCATAAAGCCCGACAGTGGGGGTGCCAAGTGCTACGGCAATGTGCAGCGGCCCGGTGTCCGGGGCAACTGCCATGCGGCAGCCTTCAAGCTGGAGCATGGTGCGGCGGATCGGTTTTTCCAGTGCCGCCGCCGGCCGGCACCTGCACAGGGAACTGATTTCATCTGCGATTTGTTTTTCCCGCGCGCTGGGCCCGCCGATCATCAGGGGCTGAAATCCGAGCTCAAAGTATACGTGATCCATTGCCCGGGCATAAGATCGCGGGTGCCAGTCCTTTTCCCTGTGGGCAGATGCGATCACAAAGCCGATTGCAGGCCGGGCCAATGCGGAGAAGAAGTTTTCCTGCCACTGCCGTTCGTCTTGCGTAAACCGGAAATCCCAGGTTGCCGGGTGGTCGGTGATGCCGAGATATTCCAGGAATTCAAAGAACTGGTCCTGCACATGTCCCATGGGGCGGTACGGGATTTTCCGGTTGGTGACAAGCCGGTGAAGCTCCCTGGAGCGGCTCCGGTCGAATCCCAGCTTTATGCGTGCCCGGGTAAACAGCGTAATCAGACTGGTCTTTGCGCTGGCCTGCGGGATGACTGCCAGGTCAAAGCGCTCTTGGCGCAGGCGGCCGATCAGATCCAGCCAGCCGCGCGAATCCGCCTTCCGGTCAAAGGTGATAAACCGGTCAATTGCCGGCTGATACTTGACCATTTCATACGGGATGTTCTGCAGCACCCAGGTCAGATGCGCATCCGGATAGCCCTTTTTCAGTCCGTTTGCCAGGGCCAGTGCGTGGACGGTATCGCCGATGGCCGATGTCCGGATCAGGCAGATTTTTTCAGCATCAAATTTCGGCATGTTTTCGGCTTCCCTGACAGGTCCCTTTCTTTGCCTGCCGGCTGCAAACCGGCTGTTTTTAAAGATATTCTGCTTGAAATGAATCCAATAAAACTATATGGTTCGGAATAAAAAATCAATGGATTTGTATGATTTGCGCCCGGCTGCATAAGAAAGGAAAAGGCGATGAAAGTCGATGTCTCCATCGGGGAGTTGGTGGACAAGGTAACCATCCTGCATATTAAATCAGAAAAGATTGATGATCCGGAAAAACTGAAAAATATCCGGAAGGAATTCGAGATCCTGAAGACCACGATGAACGCTGCGGAAATCGACAGCAACAGCCCGGAATACCGAAGGCTCTACGAGATTAATTCGAGATTGTGGGACATAGAAGACGCGATCAGGGAAAAAGAGGCTGAAAAAAGCTTTGACAATGAATTCATAGAGCTTGCCAGAAGCGTGTATTTCAACAATGATGAACGGGCCGCGGTCAAGCGGGAAATCAATCTCAAGTACGGATCCGACCTGGTTGAGGAAAAAAGCTATCAGCCCTACAATTAGGAAACATATATGAACGATACGTTTTCCAGCTCCCCGATTTCCTGCCGGCTTTCCGTGATCGTGATCACCCGCGACGAGGCAGACCGGATTGAAAGATGCCTGGATTCGGTGGCCTCCATTGCCGATGAGATTATCGTGCTTGACAGCGGCAGCACGGATCAAACCGTGGAGATTGCCGGGCGCTACACAGACCGGGTATATGAAACCGACTGGCCCGGATACGGTCCCCAGAAACAACGGGCCCTGGATAAGGTCAGTTGTCAGTGGGTGCTTTCCATTGATGCAGATGAGGCATTGAGCCCGGAGCTGCGCGAAGAAATCCGCGACATCCTTTACACCGGCACGGATGCCACCGGCTTCAGATTGCCGTGGGCCGTGCATATTTTCGGCAAAACCTTGAAGCACGGCAGAAGCGCCCGGGCGCCGCTGCGGTTGTTCCGGCGGCAGGGTGCAGCGTTTTCGGATGATTTGGTTCACGAAAAGGTGATTCCGCCCCCCGGTCGGATCGGCAGAATGCAAGGCCGGTTGATGCATTACACGCACCGGGATTTCGGTCATTACCTGGCAAAAAACCGGGAGTATGCATGGCTCGGCGCCCAGCGCCGGTTCCGGGCTGGAAAACGGGGATTTGGCCTGTCCGGTGCGCTGGTGCGGGCCTTGTGGACGTTTTTCCAGATTTACGTGATCCGCCTGGGTTTTCTCGACGGGCGCCTGGGATTTCTGGTGGCCGTGATGTATGCCCAGGGCAGTTTTAACAAGTATGCCGGGCTGTGGACCCTGCGCCAGGCTTCCCGTCAAAACCGGGGCCGGGATAAAGAGGAAAAGGTTTGAACCGGCATCTTTTTTATGTCAGCGAGCTTTACGGACTTGCCATCGTGCGCCCCCTCCAGAAGGCCATCATGCAGCGGGGGGATGAAGCCGCCTGGTTCCTCGAGGATCCGGAAAGGCTGGGGGCCTATTTAAGGCCGCATGAAAAACAGCTCAAAAGCGTGGCCGGGGTCAAGTCATGGAATCCCGGTGCCGTATTCGTGCCCGGAAACTTGGTCCCGGATTTTTTCCCGGGCATCAAGGTGGAGCTTTTCCACGGATTTCATGCCAGAAAGCGCCCGGATCATACCGGTCATTTCCGGATCCGCAATTTTTTTGACCTCTACTGCACCCAGGGACCCGAAACCACCGAACCATTCAAGGCACTGGAACAAAAGCACGGCTTTTTTGAGGTCGTGGAAACCGGGTGGCCGAAGATGGATCCGCTGTTTTGGGATTCCGTGCCCCCGCTGCATACCGACTCCCGGAGACCGGTCGTTTTGATGACCTCCACGTTTACGCCTCGGCTTTCTGCCGCGCCGGTGCTGTTTGACACGGTGCGAAGGCTGGCGGCCACAGGAAAGTGGAAATGGCTGGTCAACTTTCACCCCAAGATGGATTCGGACACGGTTTCGGCATACCGGGCCATCCAGGATGAAAACCTGGAATTTGTTCAAACCGATGATGTGATCCCGCTGCTAAAGGCGGCTGATATCATGGTTTCTGATACATCCTCGGTCATATCGGAGTTCCTTTTGCAGATCCGGCCGGTGGTGACGTTTTGCAACCGGGCCCCGGGTCCCCATCTGATCGATATCCGGAATCCGGCGGATCTGGAGGGCGCCATCGCGTATGGCCTGGCAAGACCCGGGGAATTGATTTCGGAAATCCGGAAGTATGCAGACCGGATTCATCCCTATCGCGACGGCCGTTCGAGTCTGCGCGTGCTTTCCGCGGCAGACAGCCTGGCGGAAAGGGGGCGCGGCCATCTGAAGAAAAGACCGCTGAATCTGGTTCGCCGGCTGAAAATGCGCCGGCGCCTGGGGTATTACCGGTTTTAGCGCGATGTGTCGGCTTTACGCGGCTCCCGCCAAGTTTTCAAACATTGCCTTTGTCTGCTCTACGGTTTGATCGATATGAAATGCCGTTCGGATTCGTTCCCTGGCATTTTCCCCCATTTGCTTTTTTTCGTCCGGGTTTTCGTAAAGCCCGCGGATGGCTTCTGCGATGGCACCCGCATCCCCGGGCGGCACCACCCGGCCACTTTGTCCGTTTTTCAACAGCTCGGGGGGTCCGCCCACGTCCGTGACAATCGGCGGTGTTGCATAAGCCATGGCCTCAATGACAGCCTTAGACAACCCTTCTCTCGCTGTTGCAGGCATGACAAATGTGTCACATGCGGCAAAAACTGCAGGGGCATCGTCCCGAAATCCGGGCAGATGAATGCGGTCTTGATAAGGGCTTTGTGCAATTTGGCGCTGAAGGGATTTATCGTCCGCCAGCCGGCCCAGGAGAAGAAAATGGATTTTCGCATCACCGGGCAGATGGCGGGCAGCGTCAATAAGATAAGCAATGCCCTTGTGCGGACGGTTTCGTCCTGCAAATCCCACCACAAATGCGTCTTCCGGTATGTTGAACTCCCTGGCGAGATCGATCGGCGCGCTCTGATACCAGGCAAGATCATGGCCCTTGTATATGGTAACGGCGCGTTGCGGGCGGATACCCATGCCCAGAAACCGCATGCTGAGCAGGTGCCGCCGGACAGCCTCTGAAAGGCAGACAATCCGGTCTACGCGCGGATGGAGATGGGTCGTCCAGGAAGCCGGGGACAAAAAGCTGATATTGCCGACAGTGCCCCTGTATGTAATGATTTTATATTTTTTTTGGCCTCGTGTTGCCAGCAGGACGTTGGATACGGCCTTGTTGTTGAAGCAATACAGGATGTCATAGGGCTTGTGGCTGAGTATTCTGCGGATTTTTTTTATGGATTGCATTGAGAACCGGCTTTTGACGGTCAGTTCGTGGATGGGAACGCCTGCGTTCCGCAGACGGTCAAAGTATCGGCCCGTGGGATTGCAGGCAACCTCGATATCCACCCCGGCCCTTTTAAGCCGGATAAACAGTTCCGTTTCCGGCAAATCGCTTCGGTCGGTAAAACAAAGCGCCCTGTAGTTCATTTTCTGTTTTCTCCGCAAATTCTTTTATTTTAAACGGATCATTGCCTGTCTGGTTAAAAACGGCATTTTATCTGTTATAGGCATGGTCTGAAACAGGGAATAATATGTTTTGGAAACCAAAATCCTGTGGTTCATACGAAATTGCCCTACGAAGCGGCATTATATTCAAACAAAAAAATAGCAAACCCTGATCGCATATTTCCAGAAAAATTTGAAGCGCAACCGCCAATAGCACGAAGAAAAAAATATAAAAACAACAGGGTTTCATCAGGTAAGCGGGTTTATTGGCGTGGATTTTGAAACCGGGATGCTTGTGCCGGCGGATAAGACCCATCATTTCATCCACAGCAGTACTTCGGGATACCTGAAAAACATCAATGAGCTCAAAATTGATGAGCGCTGGCGCCGCGAGCCTCAGACTGAAGATGTCAGGCGGATTGACGCCGTGATTGAAAAGGTGGATATTTTACGGCAAGCTTACTTGTAAAA
>JBKHJS010000164.1:0-4944 GCA_046537995.1 Desulfobacterales bacterium | reverse complement strand
TCCCTGTCGAGCAGATCCCGGTACCAGCAGGCAAAATCAAACATTCCCAGGTAGCGCTCGTCTTCATTGATGATCCCGAGACAAATTTCCAGTGCCCCTTTTCTGTAGTCATACCCGTGATCAGAAGAATCCAGGGATTGCGTGAATTCGCGGATCAGATCCGACATCGTGCGCCTGCTGCGATCCATGCGGATGTCCAGCGGATCCTTGGGCTCTTCAAAAGGATCCCACTTCTCATAGCCCCTTTTTAATATATGCTTCTGGCGCCGCTGTGACATGCCGTCAAAAATCGCCTTTTTCAACTCGTCCTTCTTTTCATCTGAGAGATTCATTACGACCTCCCGGCTTGGCAGGATTCCTCGGATTCGCCGGGTGCCGGCCCGATTCCCAGATATTCCTCGTTGTAATCGGTCAACAGCGCCATGGACACCGGGACAAGCACATCGCCCATCTTCACATGCCGGGACCCGACATACTTGACAAACTCGGCGGACAGCTTCAGCAACTGCTCATGAATGGCATCCATGTTAATGGTCGAGTACTGCCGGCCGGGCTCAAAACCCGTTCGGCCGCAGGTTCTTCCCTGCCCGCCGATAGCAAGGGGTGCACCGTAAATGCGGCAGGCAATCGGCCGGGAATCATAGAGGTCACACAAATCCGCTTCATTGAGCAGAGGGCAGCGAATCCGCTCCCGGGCGACTTCCTCAACCACTTCCTGCTCGTCGTGGCCGTCCCGGGTCTTGTGAAAAGCCTCCCGCTTGAGCTTGTATATTTTGCGATCTGCCGTATTGGCTTTTTCCAGCAATTCCTCGCGGGCCTGCCCGGTAAAGGAAGCATTGAATTGGTGGTTTAAATACAGGGCCTCAATCAGGGTGAGATCAAAAAGCGCATAGCAGCAATCCGTGCATTTCGGCGTACACACAACCGCTTCGGGATAAGCCTGCCTGACTCGCTCGAAAGCGTTATCCGCCTGGGCGGCAAGGGCTTCGTATTTTTCAAAAAACGGGGTGAAATCAATATCCATGATTCTCTTCCTCCTTATGGGAAAACTCCGCCGGATGCGTGCAGCAAGCAAATTGCCCGGCGGGATAAATTGTTCCACGTGAAACAATCTGGTTCAATGATTTAGCTGTGAATATCTATTTCCCGACACAGTATTGGCTGAAAATGCGATCCAGCACATCCGGTGCCGCGTAATGCCCGGTGATTTCAGCAACACGGGACAGGGCTTCGCGCAGATCAATGGAGACCAGCTCAAAAGAGCCTGGGTCGCGTAATCCGCTTGCCGCATCTGACACAGCCCGGTAAACCTGGTCCAGCAGGGTCTTCTGGCGCCAGTTGGGAATAAACCGCCGGTTCGGCGGATCCTTGGAATAATGAGAAAGGTCCGCGATCCGATCCTTTAATTCGTCAATACCGGTGCCGTACAATGCAGACACATGCACACAAGGAACCCGCGCCCATTGTGCAGGCAGTTCAAAGCGTCTTTCCGCCCCGGCCAAATCCGTCTTGTTGACCACGAGAATCACCCGCTTGTCTCCAAGGCCCGCAAACAGGCGCAGGTCCTCGGGCCGGGCGGGGCACCCGGCATCCACCACGAACAGCACAATATCAGCGGATTCCAGGTATTCCCGGGTCTTTTCGATGCCCAGGCGTTCAACCGGATCCGGATCTTCGCGCAACCCGGCCGTGTCAGCCAAAATAACGGGAACCCCGCGGTTTATCAAGTCGGCCTCGATACAATCGCGCGTGGTACCGGGAATCTCGGTGACAATCGCCCGGTTGCGGTTGACCAGACAGTTCATCAAACTCGATTTGCCGACGTTCGGGCCTCCCACAATGACCGCCTGCAGTCCGTCCCGAAGAAAATGCCCGGCCTCGTAACTTTGAATCAAATCCCGGATCGGATCCATGACCTCGCTTTGAAGGATACCGATCTGCGTTTCCATATCAATATCCTCATCCACAGCCTCAGGAAAGTCAATGACAGCCTCCAGGGTGGTCAAAACGGAAAGCAGTGCCTGGCGGACGGATTCGAGATATGAGCTCAGCCCCCCGGAAATCTGGGATACGGCCATGTCCACAGCCGCATCAGATGTGGCGTTGATCAGATCCGCCACAGCCTCGGCCTGGGTCAGATCAATCCGACCGTTGACAAAAGCCCGTCGGGTGAATTCGCCGGGATCGGCCGGACGGGCACCCTGGGATATCAAAAGATCCAGGATATCTTGGAGCACCTTTGGCCCGGCATGGGCCTGAATTTCCACCACGTCCTCGCGGGTGTAAGAACGGGGTGCACGCATCACCGCAAGCACGACCTCATCCAAAACCCTGCCGGCGACCGGTTCGCAGATATGTCCGAAATACATCCGCCAGGACCGGAATTCGCAGGATGGCCGGGAACACGAGGTGCTGCCGTTTCCTTCAACTGCTCCCGTGGCGGGTCGGAAAACCGCATTCGCCAAGTCCAGGGCCTTCGGGCCGGAAATCCTGACAATCCCGATACCCCCGACTCCCTCTGGCGTGGCAATAGCGGCAATGGTTGAGCGATCCATGGGCGGGGTCCTATTTGTTTCCGGAAGCACACGGCAGGCCGAATGCGGAACTACTCGCCTCCGGACTTGGATGCTTTTGCCTGTGATTTCTTTTTGGGCATGATCAGGAGCTTGCGCAAATCCCCGTTGCCAACGCTCTGCGTGCGTACCTCGCGGTTGTCGCGTAAACTCAGATGCACCACACGCCGGTCCTGGGCGTTTATCCGGTTGATAACCATGGGTTTTCCGGTCTGCAGCGCCTTGTCCGCCAGCCGGGATGCCAGGGAGGTAAGATCGGACCGGCGCTTTTCCAGGTACCCTTCCACGTCGATCTCGATTGGAAGGGTGCTGCCGTACTGCTTGTAAACCCCCTTCTCCACAAGATAATGAATCGCATCCAGAGTCTGTCCTTTTTTCCCGATCAACCGCGCACTGTCGCCGCCCTTGATTTCAAAGCGCAGCACCTGGGAATCCGCATTGACCGATACCGTGGAGTCCGGGGAAACCAGTGCAATAATGCGATCAAGAAACCCCTGCACCCACCCGGCGATCTCGGCACGTTTCTCCGCATCCACAGCAGCCTGTTCCCCCTCGGGGGCAGGCCCTGCCGGGGCCTGTTCGGACGGACCAAAAGCCTCGTCCACCAGGGCCGAGGCGGTTTTGTCATCATCCTCCGGCTCAGGGACATCCTCGTCGGGATCAAATTCAGCAGAAGACTCCCCGGCATCACCTTCCGGCAGAACAACCCGGATTACGGCCTTTTTCGCACCGACAAGGCCGAAAATGCCGCTGGAGCCATGGGAAATAATGTCATATTTCAACTGGTCCGGCCGGATCCCAAGTTCGCTGCAGGCCTTATCCACGGCTTTATCAACACTTTTTTCTTCAAAATCCTGGTACGCACTCATGGGTACATGCCTCCAAATTAAACGGTTTTCCGCGTAATATAGTATTGCTGGGCAATCGAGAGAACGTTATTGGTCAACCAGTAAAGCACCAGCCCGGCCGGGAAGTTAATAAAAATCACGGTAAATATCAGCGGCATCATCATCATGAACTTGGCCTGCGACGGATCGCCCGGCGGCGGAGAAAGCTTCTGCTGAAGAAACATGGTGGCGCCCATGATGATGGTCAAAACCGGAATCCCGTAAGGTGGTGTCATAAAGGGGATGGTGACATCAAAGCGAAAAAGCCGGTCCGGTGCGGAAAGGTCATTGATCCACAACATAAACGGGGCATGACGGAGCTCTATGGATTCGTAAAGCATCCGGTAAAAGGCGATAAACACGGGAATCTGGACCACCATCGGCAGACACCCGCTCATGGGGTTAACCTTGTAGGTCCGATAGAGGCGCATGACCTCCTCGTTCATCTTCTTCTTGTCGTCTTTGTACTTCTGACGGATCTCGGTCATCAGCGGCTGAAGCTTTTTCATTTCAGCCATGGACCGGTAGCTCTTGCTGCCCAGCGGCCAGAATATGATCTTAAACAAGAGCGTGACCAGAATAATGGCCACCCCGTAATTGGCAAACACATTGTCATGAACCTTATTCATCAGCCACAGACACGGCTTGGCAATAATATCAAAAAACCCGAAATTAATGGCCTCGTCAAGATCATGGCCGAATGCCTTGAGCTCCGACATGCGCTTGGGGCCCATAAACAGTTCAAAGGCATGCGACTGACGCTGACCCGGTGCCAGAGAATCGCCCGGCTGCACGTAGGTAACGCGCACCAGGTTCTCGGCCTGATTTTCATTCAAACGGATTTCGGTGTCGGTCTGGTCGGCCGGCACCAGCGCGGACATAAAATACCGGTCAGTCAGGCCGGCCCACCGGATTTTGCCCGGGTAGACGCTCTGGTCTTCGATATCACCGACGTCTATTTCTTCAAGGTCCTGGTCTATATAGGCAAAAGGGCCCGCAAAAACAAATCTGCCGCCATCTGGCGGCGGGTTTGTCATGTCCACCAGCAACCCGGAACCGATGCTGTCCCCGGTCTGATTGACCAGGCTGACATTGAGCGTAACGCGGTAGCTGTCCGAATGAAACACATACTGTTTTTCAATCACCAGGCCGTTATCCGCCTGCAGGTAAAAGGAGATGGACTCCGGGGAACCCCGGACGCGCAGCCGCTTCCGGTCAAAGTCCGTTGTATACACCGCATCGGAAAGGTCGGCAAACCTGGGCTCAGAAGGACGCACCAGGGCGGTGCCGGTTTTATTGGCCGCCGGAACAAGTTCCTGAGGATCGGCGTCCGGTCCGGCCTCTGCCTTGTATTTGCTGAGGACAAACCGCGTGATGGCAGCGCCTTTTTCCGAAATTTCGGCCCGGTACAGATCGTTTTCAACGGTAATGGTCTTAAAGCTCTTGGCCGGCATGGGTTCGTCTTCCGCGTCTTCCGCGTCTTC
>JBKHJS010000163.1:0-4978 GCA_046537995.1 Desulfobacterales bacterium | reverse complement strand
GCTTGAGCTGCCACAGCTTCGGCGTCAGGGAGACATGGTATATGTGCGGGTTGACCAGGCGCTTTACCCCGGGGTCCAGCCGGTTGAGATCCTGGTCGCGCTGTTTGCGCATGTCCTCGATGGACGGGGTTTCATAAACCTGTTTGCCGTCCCGGATGATATCCACCAGCAGGGGCTCGATACGGCCGAGGTTATGCGGGCTGATGGTGCGCCGGGTGCCCCGGTCCGTTGGGTGATGCAGTTCCATGGGTTCCATCTGATGCGGGTCCTCGTCCTGCAGGCCCATTAAGTCCGCCGTGGCATGATCCCGGCCGTTATAAATGCGCCACACGTTTTTAAACCCGGGGTTGATGATCTTCTCCGGGGTTTCGGAGACTTTGATCGCAGGAATCCACTGCCCGTTTTTCTCCACTGCCGTAAGCTTGTACACCCCGTCCAGGGCCCCCTGGCCCCTGGATGTCACCAGCCGGGTGCCCACACCGTAGGCCAGGCGGTTGATCAGGTGCTCCGGGTCCAGGCCGTACCTGCCGGATTCCTCCCGGATCTGGCTGATAATCTGCCAGACCACCATCTCGTCTAACTGGTTGCTCAACAGGATCGCGGCATCCTCGAAGCCCGCATCATTGAGCATCATGGCCGCCTGGATGGAAAGATGGGCCAGGTCGCCGGAATCCAGGCGGATGCCCACCGGCTTGTGCCCCTTTTTCCGAAGTTCCTCAAAAACCTTGATCGCGTTGGGAATGCCGCTTTCCAGGGAATTGATGGTATCGACCAGCAGCAGGCAGTCATCCGGGTACACGTCCGCATAAGCCCGAAACGCATCCAGCTCGCCTTGTCCCAGGGCGATAAAGGCCTGAACCATGCTGTGGGCATGGGTGCCCTTGGGCGTATACCCCAGGGCGCAGGACATGCCGGTATTGGAGGAAAAATCCGCGCCCCCGATCAACGCGGCCCGGGTGGCGGCATTGCCGCCCCGGTCCTGGGCGCGCCTGAGACCGAATTCGATCATCATGCGCCGGCATCCGGCCTCCCGCACCCGGGCGGCCTTGGTGGCAATCAGTGTCTGGAAGTTCAGGCGGTTGAGCAGGGAGGATTCCAGGAGCTGGGCCAGGGCCAGGGGCCCGTGGATCACCGTGAGGGGCACGTTGGGATGCACCACCCGGCCCTCTGGAACGGCCTGCACTGTAAACCGGTCAAGAAACGACTGCCCGGCCAGCCATTCCAGGAAATCCCCGGCAAACATGGGTTCTCCGTTGCGCTGCTTCTGGGCGCGCAGGCATTCGAGTTCCGCCTGCCCGAAGCGGGCTTCGCGCATCCAGTCCAACAGCCATTCCAGCCCGGCATTGATGCAGTAGCCCGCCTGATGAGAGCCGTAGTCCGGGTATTTTCGGAAAAAATGCTCAAAATGCACGTTTTTCTCGTGCATGCCCATGCGGAAAAAAAGCTGGGCCATGGTCAGCTCGTACATATCCGTATAAAGCACGCCCTGGGCAAGGCTTCGCTGCTCGGCATTCATGAGTCAGTCTCCCGCATATCGGTTACCTCCTGATCGGCCAGCGTCATCAGGCTGCGCAGATCGCCTGCGGTCACTGCCCCTTCCCGCAGGATCCGGGGCGGCGCGCAGGTGACATCGACAATGGTGGATCCGATGCCGTATTCAAGCGCTCCTGCATCCAGGACAAGGCCGGCGGCTTCTGCCACGCTCCCGGCAAGCGCTTTGATCTCCCGGGGCCCGGCCTGCCCGGAAAGATTTGCGCTGGTGGCGGTAACGGGCCCTTGCACCGCCTCCACCAGGGCCCGGGGCACTGGATGGGCGGGCATGCGGATGCCGATGGTGCCGGTTGCCCCGGTCAGAGCGCGCGGCAGTATTTGAGCCGCACGCAGCACCAATGTAACGCCGCCCGGCCAGAAACCTTGCATGATTTTTTCCGCGGCTTCCGGGATCTCGGCGGCACAGGCCGCAAGCATTTTTCGGTCTGCCACCAGGATGGACACGGGATTGTCCGCGGCCCGCTGCTTGATCCGGAACACCCGGTCCACTGCTTCGGGATTCAAGGCGTCCGCGCCCAGGCCGTACAGGCACCGGGTGGGGTATATCACCGTCTGCCCGCTTCGGATAACCGCCGCGGCCTGATCAATCAGGTCCGGGTCCGGCGCAAGCCGATCAACGGCCCGGATGGCGGCATCACCCGTCAAGGCTCCGGGCCTTTTTGTTGACTTCTTCGGCCATGTCCGCCTTGAAGGCTTCCAGCTGCTTTGCCATCTCCGGGTCTGACAGGGCCAGCATCTGGGCGGCAAACACGGCCGCGTTCCTGGCGCCCGGCTTTCCCACGGCCATGGTGGCCACGGGCACGCCCGGAGGCATCTGCACGGTGGATAGCAGGGCGTCAAACCCGCTTAAGGCCGAGGAATCTATGGGCACGCCGAGAATCGGCAGCGTGGTGTGGGCGGCCAGCACCCCGGCCAGGTGTGCGGCGTGTCCGGCCCCGGCGATAATCACCTTGATGCCCCGACTGCGGGCGGATGCGGCAAATTCCGCGGCCCGCGCCGGCGTGCGGTGGGCAGAAGCCACGGTCATCTCAAAGGGAATGTCAAATCGCTTGAGCTGCTCTGCAGCCGCGGTCATCACCGGCAGGTCCGAGTCGCTGCCCATGATGATGCCCACTGCCGGCGGCACGGCAAGGCGGTCCTGTGCTTTTCTGCCGATGTCGGTGCGGTGATGCTCCCCGTCCCAGGTAATCTTGCCGGCGGCTTCATACGCCCGGGATACGGCTTTTTTGATATCATTTCCCAGGGCGGTCACGCCCAGCACCCGGCCGCCGCTGGTGACCACTGTGCCGTTTTTACGCTTTGTACCGGCGTGAAAAACCGCCACGTCCTTCATGCGGCCGGCATTGCCCAGGCCCTGAATTTCCCTGCCCTTGGCATAGGATCCGGGGTATCCTTTGGCGGCCATGACCACGCAGACCGCCGGCCGCGGGTCAATCTCGATGCGCTGATTTTCCAGCCCGCCGTCAATGACCGCCTTCATGATCGGAACGATATCGCTTTTCATCCGCATCAGAAGCGGCTGGGCCTCCGGGTCGCCGAACCGGCAGTTAAATTCCACCACCCGGACGCGGTCCCTGCGGATCATCAGGCCGGCATACAGCACGCCCTTGTAGGGCCGCCCCTCTGCTGCCAGGGCCCGGACCATGGGCTCCATGACCTGGTCCATGATCTTTTTGCGCATCACCGCGTCAACCACCGGCGCGGGCGAGTAGGCGCCCATGCCCCCGGTGTTGGGGCCTTTGTCGCCGTCGGAGACCGTTTTGTGGTCCTGGGAGGAAGGCAGGGGCACAACGGTTTTGCCGTCGGTAAAGGCCAGAAACGAGGCCTCCTCGCCTTCCAGGCATTCCTCGATCACCACGGTTTTGCCGGCCTCCCCGAACTCCTTGTCAACCATCATTCGCTTCAGCGCGTCAAGCGTCTGCTCCCGGGTATGGCACACGGAAACCCCCTTGCCCGCGGCCAGCCCGTCTGCCTTGACCACCACAGGGAGCCCCGCGGTATCGATATAGCCGCAGGCCTTGTCAAAGTCCGAACAGGATTGCCCCTTGGCCGTGGGGATATTGTATTTTTCCATGAGCTGCTTTGCATAGGACTTGCTGGCCTCGATGGCCGCAGCTGCCGCCGTGGGGCCGAACACGCGAAGCCCGGCGGCCTGGAAGGCATCCACGATGCCTGCAGACAGGGGCGCCTCCGGTCCGACCACGGTCATGTCGATGCGGTTATCTGCGGCAAATGCCGCCAGCTTGTCGATGCTGTCTGCGGAAATGTCCACGCACTCGGCGACCTGGGCGATGCCGGCGTTTCCCGGCGCGCAGAAAATCTGCTCCACCTCCGGGCTTTTGGCGATTTTCCAGGCAAGGGCGTGTTCCCTGCCCCCGCCCCCGACAATGAGAATCTTCATAAAGGCTCCTGCTCCCTGATAAAAGATGGGTTTTTGCAATCCGTGGCTGTCCGGTACTTGGGTTTTTCCAGAGCCAGTTCAATGAGGCGGTCCAGCAGCTGTGCGTAATCCATGCCCGCGGCCCCGGCTGCCAGGGGCAGCAGGCTGACCGGGGTCATGCCGGGAATGGTGTTGGTTTCCAGAACGCGGATCCGGCCGCTGCTGATGATCATGTCGGTTCTGCTGCATCCGCTGCAAAACAGGGCCCGGTGTGCGGCCGCGGCCAGGTCCCCGGCGGTTTGCGCAAGTTCCGGCGCGATCCTGGCCGGGCAGATTTCATCGGTTTCACCCGCCGAATACTTGGCCTCAAAATCGAAAAACTCATGATCCTCGCCCGGCACGATCTCGACAATGGGCAGGGCCTGAAGGTCGTGGTTGCCCAATACGCCGCCGGTGATTTCCGTGCCGGACAGGTATTGCTCTGCCATCGCGGTGTCATCACAGGCAAAAGCGGCTTCCAGGGCCGGGGCAAAGGCGTCTGCGGAACGAACAATACTTAACCCGAGGCTGGATCCGGCGCTGGCCGGCTTGATTACCAGGGGCAGCCCCAATTGGTCGATGATCCGGGCGGCATCCACTTTTGCATCCCGCTGCAGGCCCACGTATTTCGGCACGGGAATCCCGGCTTTTTCATAAAAATACTTGGATACCAGCTTGTTCATGGCAATGGCGCTGCCCATCACCCCGGTGCACTGGTACGGGATTTTCAGCAGATCCAGCAGCCCCTGGACGGTGCCGTCCTCGCCGGGCACCCCGTGCAGGATGACCAGTGCGACGTCAATGTTTGCAGCATCCGCCACCAGGCGGCCCAGGTCGGTTTGCGGATCATAGCGGAAGACCGCGTATTTCGACAAATCCAGCGCGGCATAGGCCTGGTCGCCGCCTTTGAGCGATATTTCGCGTTCCCCGGAGCTTCCCCCGGAAAGCAGTGCCACGTTTCGTTTTGTCAGGCGCATGATTCAAGGTTCAAGGTTCAAGGTCCAAGGT
>JBKHJS010000162.1:0-5037 GCA_046537995.1 Desulfobacterales bacterium | reverse complement strand
TGGTGCCGAAGGGGAGACTCGAACTCCCACTGGAATACTCCAACTAGACCCTGAACCTAGCGCGTCTACCAATTCCGCCACTTCGGCACATTGTATCCTGACCAACTCCTGCCAAAACAATCATTGATCAAAGATGAAATTTTTTATATAAAGCCATAATACTTGCTTGTCAAGACGAAAATCTTTCAATATACAGTTTCCGCGATTGGACATGTTGTTTTTATGAAAGTTATACATGGTTTAGAGCAGATCCAGACCCCTTTTGAAAACACCGTGGTGGCCATCGGCAACTTTGACGGGGTACACCTCGGACACCAGGCCATTCTTGAATGTGTGCGGAAAAAGGCCGAAGCCATCAACGGCACCGCTGTGGCCATCACCTTTGATCCGCACCCGGTCAAGATCCTGGGCGCCAACGGGTCACCGCCCCTGATTACGGTGCTTGAACAGAAAATCGAACTCATCGGTAAGATGGGAATTGATTTTCTGATATGCATCCCCTTTGATCAGTCCTTTGCCGCAGTCACGGCCCACGAGTTTCTCGAGCAGATCTTAATCGGCAAACTGGGCATGAAAGCCATCGTGATCGGCAGGGATTACACGTTCGGCAAAAATCGCAAGGGAAACGTGGCCTTTCTGCAGGAGCATGCCAAAAAACACGGATTCGAAGTCATCGTGCCCGACTGGGTGCCGGCCGCACCCGAGGGCGCCGACCGGGTCAGCAGCACCCGGATCCGGGAAATCATCGAGGCGGGCAGTGTGGCTGATGCAAGGGAGCTTCTGGGACGCTACTATCAGATCCGCGGCACGGTGGGTACCGGCCGCAACCGCGGGGGCCGACTGCTCGGCTGCCCAACTGCCAACATTGTCCTGCAGGACGAGCTTTGCCCGAAGACCGGGGTTTACGCGGTAATGGTGGAAACCGATCAGGGCCGATTCAAGGGCGTTGCCAATATCGGATACAGCCCGACCTTTGATGATCACGTATTTACAGTGGAAGTTCACCTGTTGGATTTTGATACCGATCTTTACGGACAGAAAGTCCGGGTTGACTTTATCGAGCGGATCCGGGACGAAAAAAAATTCAACAGTCCGGACGAACTCTCCGGTCAAATCAAAAATGACATTGAAAACGCAAACAGGATTCTGTCGAACAAAACCTGATGGATCGCAGGAATCCCTTAACCGATTTTTCAGCCAGGAACATTGAAGCCATGCCCGTATTAACCATTTTAACCTATCCAGACCCCCTGCTCAAGGAACCGGCCGAGCCGGTGGAACACATTGATGACGAAATCCAGCAGCTCATCGAGGATATGGCCGAAACCATGTATCAGGCCCCGGGCGTGGGACTTGCTGCAACCCAGGCCGGCATCGCAAAGCGCGTCATCGTATTTGACCCGGATTCTGATCCGGAAAGCCGCAATTTTCAAGTGTTGATCAATCCGGCCATTGTTGATGCACGGGGAAAAATTGTTTCGGAAAACGAGGGCTGCCTGAGCGTGCCGGATTTCAGATCAGATGTAAACCGTTTCGAGGAAGTGGTGGTCGAAGGACTCGACCGGCACGGCAATAAACAGCGATATGAAGCAACCGGACTGCTGGCCACGATCCTGCAGCATGAAATCGATCATTTGCACGGCATCCTGTTCATAGACCGGATCAGCGCGCTAAAGCGGCAAATCTACCAGCGAAAACGGAAAAAAGCATTAAAAGAGGCCTGATGACTCAATTTCGCGTAATATTCATGGGGACCCCCGAGTTTGCCGTGCCCGCCCTGCAAGCTTTGCACGAAAGCCCGCACAGCGTGGATCTGGTTGTCACTCAGCCCGACCGTCCCAAAGGCAGAGGCCGCAGACTTGCCGAGCCTCCGGTAAAGCAGGCAGCAACCGAACTCGGGTATCCGGTGATCCAGCCGGAATCGGTAAAAACCGAAGAATTCCGCAATACCATGGCGGCGCATCGGCCCGATCTTTTCGTGGTCGTGGCATTCGGCCATATTCTGCCCAAGCGGCTGCTGGAAATGCCGGCCCTGGGCGCAATCAACCTGCATGCCTCCCTTCTGCCCAAATACCGGGGACCCGCCCCCATTCAATGGGCAATAATAAACGGAGAAGCGGAAACCGGCGTGACCAGCATGCTCATGGACGCCGGGCTGGATACGGGGGAAATCCTGGCGGTCCGCAAGACCCCAATTCATGCAAATGATACGGCCGGCACCCTTCATGACCGGCTATCCCGGTTGTCCGCGGATGTGCTGCATGAAACCCTGAAAGGATTTTCATCCGGGACGATCCGGCCCACCCCCCAGAATCATGCCGCTGCCTCGCATGCGCCCCTGCTGAAAAAATCAGACGGCCGCCTGGACTGGCACCGGCCTGCCGATTATCTGGAGCGCCTGATCCGGGGACTGTCCCCGTGGCCCGGGGCGTATACCTACTGGGGAAAAAAGCGGCTCAACATATACCGGGCCGAGGTGCGAGCCCGGACAGAAGATGCACCCCCCGGAACGATAATCCAGGGTTTTGAAAACGAACTTCGCGTGGCTGCCGGCGAGGATGCCCTGTCCATTCTGGAAATCCAGGGCGCATCCGGCAAGCGCATGGAAATCTCCGAATTTCTGAAGGGATCGCCCGTATCTGCCGGAACCGTGCTGACATGAGTGCAGACACCCCGCGCGAACTTGCCCTGTCTGTTTTAAACGATCTTACGCGGGGGCGTGCAAACCTGGATCAATTGCTTAACACGCGGTTTGAATCATCCGGCACGGACATGTCCCGCCGGGACCGGGCCCTGGCCTATGCCATCATATACGGCGTACTGCGCTGGCGGGCAAAACTGGACTGGCATATCGCCGCGTTTGCCAGCCGGCCGATTACTCAGATAAAACCGGAGATATTGAACATTCTGCGCATCGGCCTTTTTCAAATGCGGTTTTTATCGAAAATCCCCCAGTCCGCGGCAGTGAATACCTCGGTGGAAATGGCAAAAAAATCCGCCCCGCCGCAGGTGGTGCGTTTTGTCAACGGACTGCTGCGCAATGCGGCCCGCAGGCCGGATGCAGTCACCTGGCCGGATCCGGAAAAGGATCCGATACAGGCGCTGGCTGTAAGCGAATCGTTTCCGCAATGGCTGATCCGGCGCTGGCAAAATCGATACGGCATCGAGGAAACCCGGCAATTGTGCGGTTACTTAAATGAAATCCCGCCGGTGACCATACGGGCCAACGCATTGAAAATCACCCGCGATGAACTCATAGCGGCCCTTGCCAATGCCGGGCACAATCCCGAACCCACCCGGTGGGCCGGACACGGCATTGCCCTGCCCGGCCTGCACGGACCGATTCCCGACCTTCCCGGATTTGATCAAGGCTGGTTCCAGGTGCAGGATGAGGCCGCCCAACTTGCCACCCGGGTGCTGTGCCCGCAACCGGGCGAAAATATTCTGGATGCATGCGCCGGGCTCGGCGGAAAAACCGGGCATATTGCCCAGTGCATGGACAACAGCGGAAAAATTGTTGCCATGGACAGCGACAATCAGAAGCTCGAAGGCCTGCTATCAGCAATACAGCGGCTCGGGGGGCATATTGCGCAAACCCGTTGCCACGATCTTGAAGCAGCCCTTGACCGGGCGGATGCCGGCCGGTTTAACCGCGTCCTGGTTGACGCGCCCTGCTCCGGGCTGGGCGTGATCCGGAGAAATCCCGACATCAAGTGGGCTGCCGGGAAACGCGATTTGCCCCGGTATCAGAAAAAGCAGATCCGGCTCCTGACCAATGCCGCCCAAGGGCTTGCATCCGGCGGCATTCTGGTTTATGCGGTGTGCAGCATGGAACCCGAGGAAACCGATGCGGTCATATCCGAATTCTGTAATGCTGTCGACAATTTCGAAGTTGAGCCCGTGGGCAACGTGCTGCCTGAACTCGCCGTTCTTGCAGACCGGCAGGGGTTTTTGCGTCTGCTGCCGCACAGACATCACACGGATGGATTTTTTATTGCAAGGCTCAGGCGGAGGCGATGATACGAACCCTGCTGAAATACCTTGCCGTACTGATCATATTCTGCGTGATCGCGGGGCTGAGCGCCTTTTTTACCCTGTCGTTTATGATCAAGAGCGGCGATACTGTGGTGGTGCCCGAGCTTGAAGGCAAAAACGCCATTGCCGCCCTTGAAATGCTCACGGACCTGGGATTGAATACCAAGGTTAAGGGCCTGGAATACAGCGACGACATCCCCAGGAACCATATCATGCACCAAAATCCGTCTGCAGGCGGGGAAATCAAAAAAAACCGGGACGTAACTGTTGTGATCTCAAAGGGCGCCAAAACTGCAACCCTTCCGGACCTCAAAGGACAACAGGCTGACCGGGCGGAAATCATTCTTGAAGACAACGGACTGGACACGGGAAACATCTCCAGAACGTATTCCCGGAGGGCTGCAAAAGATACGGTCATCGCCCAGAGTCCGGCAGCCGGAAAAACCATCCGGCGCGCCACCCCCGTCCACCTGCTTGTCAGTGCCGGGCCGCGGCCCGAATCCTTTCAGATGCCGGATCTTAAAGACAATTTCCTGGATGAAGCGATGCTCGCCATTGAAAAACATCGAATGCGGCTCGGGGACATCAAGTACCTGCACGATCCTGCAAAACCGGAAAATGCTGTTCTCGGCCAGGCACCGCCTGCCGGATACCGGGTGGAAGAAGGCAAAAAAATCCGGCTGATGGTCAATCGAAAGCCCGGCACAAGGAAAAGGGATGCCGAAGAAAACCGGGTCCTTTTTTCCTACCGCATTGCACCCGGGTTTCTCAAGCAGCACATCCGCCTGGAGATGAACTGCTTTGGCACCCAACTGACGGTTTATGACGGCCTGGTCAAACCCGATACGCTGATCTGGGCAGTCATTCCGCAGCACGTCCGGGGAGCCGTGTTTCTGTACCAGAACGACGAACTGGTCAAATCGGAAATCTATAATTGATGGCACCGTAAAAAGTCCAATATCTGCGTTGCGCGCAATTTCTCAGAATTTCACGTACGGCTAA
>JBKHJS010000029.1:0-19724 GCA_046537995.1 Desulfobacterales bacterium | reverse complement strand
TTTTCCGCCCCACAGCGGATCATTGCCAAAGCGCTCCATCCACCACTCGCGGGCGGAACGCTGTTTTTTCACGGCTTCCTTTGAAAAGCAGAACCTGTAATTGGCGCAATAGTCCAGGAGGGTCTGATAGGCGGCTGTGATCCTGCGGGTCATCTCATTTGCTTTTTCCGGGTCTTCCGGGCACTTGTCCGGATGCCAGCGGGCAAGCAGTCTTCGGTAGCTTGCCTTGATCTCCGCCATGGTGGCTTCTTCCGGAAGCTCCAGGATGTGCCTGGCCTCAGTGATTTTTTCGTATTTATTCATGCCCAGCCCCCAGCTTTTTCCTCTCGGGTATCGTCGGGTTTACAGGCCGCAGACGGGGCTCCGGTCACCCGGATAAAGTGTTTTTCAAGCTGCTTTCGGTATTCGCCGATTTCCTCTGTTAAAGTCCGCAGTTGGATAAAGGCTGCAGGGCGCCGGTTTTGCAGGCGATGTTTCTGGGCCGGGCAGAGATACCATGTGCAGATCCAGGGCCGGCTTTTTCGGGGCAGCCTGCATCCGCCCGGCCCGAGAAACCAGCAGGGCAAATGATCCGGCTTTCTGGGGTTTTCCAACGGCACCGGCAGAAAGCCGGCATGCACAAAGAGCAGATCCCGCAGGTCAAACCACACATCCGCTCTTGCACAGCATGGCTCGGGGCACAACGGACAGGTCTGCGGGCACAGCTCATCATATATCGCATCCAGGACATCCAGCCGCTGCCTGATTTCCCCGGCGGTTTGGAAAAGCGGCTGCATTTTCCGCGGGTGCCGCTCCAACAGGGATCGTATGGAGAAATTGGCGGCTTGCCAGGATTTCCGGGTTTCCCAGGGCGGCCCTGCCGAATCCGCCCACATCAGAATCCGAGTGCGTCATTGATCAGCACTACGGAAACCTCGGTCATCATGGGCTTTCGGTGCAGAATCGCGGTGATGCGGCAGATGCGCTGGGGGGAATTGCAGTCCGTGCAGATGCCGGTTTCCGCACACGGGGTGTTCATGTTAAGGCTTTTCGCGCGCATGGGTGCCGCGATTTCCCGTATTCTGCGCAAAGCCCCGTCCAGGTCGAGGGCGACTTTGTTCATGCCGGCCACGATGATAACATTGGGGCAGCCGAAAGTCATGGCGTTTGTCCGGTTGCCCACTCCGTCCACATTCACGATTTCGCCGGTTGCGGAAATGGCGTTTGCACTGCAGATAAAGCAGTCGCATCGACCCTGTTTCAGGCGAAGGGAAAGATCGGATTCCTCCTGGGCCGGGTCCCAGTGATCATAAACGGTTTTGCCCTGCTGCTTCAGGGTGGCTGGTATATCCAGCGCCCGAAGGGTGGCAGATCCCCCGAATCCGACGGTGTTGTAGTCTCTGACCAGATCTGTTACAAAATCCCTGCCCTCGTCTGCGGAGGCAAGAAAATTGCCTGCAAACCCGTGCTTTTTCAGGTTTTCAATGGTCTCATGTCCGAGTTTTTCCCACAGCCATGCCTGGTATTGTGCGTCTGCCATAACATCCCCCTGTGAAATTGGATGATTGGTTCGTAATTCGACAATATTACCTTTTTTAATAATAGCACGGCCGCGGGTTTCTGACAAGGCGGTCTCCGCAAAACCCAAAAAGGGGACAGACCTATTTTTTTAAGAATTAGTCTTAAAAAAATAGGTCTGTCCCCTTTAAAAAATAGGTCTGTCCCCTTTTTGGGTTTTGGGCGGGGCAAGTAATGTTTGACGGCTTTGGCGGCTTTTGGTAGAAAAGAAAAATAACGCACTGAAGAATGATGAATCTGATTCAATGCAGCAGACCTGCCAAAGGAGCGATGGATATGATTCACGATGAAGAGTCCCGGGCACCAGCGGATCGATATGAAGTACTCACCGGGGATCTCTCCGACCGGAGCAAGGCGGCGGAGATCGAGGCGATAGGCGACCGGATCCGCACCATCCGGGAGAGAAAGGGCATTTCCAATGATGAAATGGCTAACCTGACCGGGTTTGACGTGGAAACCCTGTCCCGGATCGAGGCAAATGAGATCCAGCCTCCGCTCGGCACCCTGGTCAAGCTGTCCAAGGCCCTGGACAGCGCCTTTTCCCGCCTGGTTTCAGGCGCCGGATCCCGGGTGTATTCGGTGACCCGCAAGCATGAACGAAAACCCGCGGCCAGGTCAACTTCGCCCAGGGGCAGGCGCCTGTATACATACCAGAGCCTGGCACCCGAAGTGCAGGGCCGGCACATGGAAGCCCTGATTGTGGACCTGGAGGAAAACCCGGACCGGGAAACCTCGGTGCATGACGGCGAGGAATTCATCTACGTGATAGAGGGAACGGTGCTGGCGCAGATTGACCAGGATGAATTCGAACTCGATCCGGGCGACAGCGTGTATTACCTGTCAACCACACCGCACCTGGTGGCTGCAAAAGAGGGCAAGGCCCGGATTCTGGCTGTGCTCTACGAAGGGTAAAACCAAGGGTATCAGCAGATGCCCGCGGCCGCCTTTTCATGGGCCGCCCATTTCTGATCGACTTCCTCCTGGATGGCCCGGGTTTTTTCCGTATCCAGGCCTTTGAACCGGGTCTGGGTGGCGAAATATTCATCCACAGGTTTGCGTTTTTTGCCGAGCAGCTTCTGCGAAGCCCCGGTCAGGCGGAAGTTGCCGTTTTCCTGCTCATACAGGTCAAACAGCCCGGTTTCCACTGCCAGCCGCCCGATTTTGACGGTATATCGCGCGGAAAATCCCCATCCGGCCGGACACGGCGTGTGCACGTGGATGTACTTGGGCCCGGAAATGGTCTTGGCTTTTATGATCTTGTCGTATAAATCCAGGGGATAGGCCGCAGAAGCGGTGGCTACGTAATCGATACCGTGAGCCGCCATAATGGCGGGCATGTCTTTTTTCCGCTGGTGCTTGCCGGTAATCGGGGTGGTGGTGGTCAGCACGTGCTGCGGCGTGGTGCCCGAGCGTTGCACCCCGGTGTTCATGTATGCCTCGTTATCGTAGCAGATAAAAATAAAGTCCTCGCCCCGCTCACAGGCCCCGGACAGCGCCTGGATGCCGATGTCACTGGTTCCGCCGTCTCCTGCCCAGGCCGCTACCTGGACACCGGTTTTGCCCCGGGCCCGCAAGGCGCCCAGCACACCGGTTGCAGCAGCGGCAGTGGAGGCAAACGTGACGTTTAAGCACGGCAGCTGGGTGGCGGCTATGGGATAGAGCCCCTGGAGTACGGTCAGGCAGCTTGGCGGGACCACCAGGATGGTCTCCCGGCCGAGGGCCTTTAATCCGGTTCTGTAGACAATGCTTAACCCGCAGCCGGCACAGGCCCGGTTGCCCGGGTGCACAAGTTCTTCTTCCGGCAGGCTGAGTATGGTCGTTTTATTCGTGGCCATGATAAATCCTGAATCCTTGATGTCTTATGATACGGCTGCAGTCTGCAGCCGGGCTGTTACATTTTGAGTCCCACAAAGGCCGGCTCCCGGGCTTCGGGGGCGGCTGCGCCGCAAGATGTTCTCAGCGAATCAAAGAGATCGTCTGTTTTGATCTCCCGGCCGCCCAGGCCGAGGATATAGTTGTGCACGGCCGGCCGATGGGCGCAATCGTAAAGGGCTGCCTTGATATCGGCGTAAAGCGGACCCTCGTATCCATAGCTCACAGCTTTTTCAAACACGATAACACCTTTTTTCCCGGACAACGCCTCGGCCACGGCCCGGTTCGGAAAGGGGCGGTACAGACGCAGGCCGGCAACCCCGATGGCAAGCCCCTCCCGTCTTAGCACGTCGATTACGTCCCGAAGCTGATAGGAAAGCGATCCCATGGCCACTGCCACATACTCGGCGTCTTCGCAGCGGTAGGGCTCGATAAACGGATTTCCGCCGCGGCCGAAGACTTGCGCGAATTCCGCGTCCGTATCCGCAACCACGTCTATGGCCCGCCGCATGTCGCCATGCAGGTTCTGCCGGATTTCCATGTATCCCGGCGCGGTTTCCCCGCGTACGTTGGGCCGGATATCCGGCAGGGTCACGGTGTTAAGGTTTGCCGGGCAGGCCGGATCCAGCATCCAGTCGGGCGTGAACTCCGGAAGGAAGCTGTTGACTGCCGCGGATTCGGGGATGTCAAACGGCATGTAGGTGTGTGACAGGATATAGCCGTCATAACAAACCATTACCGGGATGTGCACGGTTTCGGCCAGGCGGAAGGCCCGGATCACCGTGTCGATAATCTGCTGGTGGTCACAGCAGAAAAGCTGGATCCATCCGGTGTCCCGCTGGGACATGGCGTCCTGATGGTCGTTCCAAACGGTCCACGGCGCGCCGATGCCCCGGTTGACCACGCACATGACAATCGGAAGCCTGGCGCCGGCAGCCCAGTGGAGCTGTTCGTTCATGTAGAGCAGCCCGTTGGCGCTGGTGGCGGTAAAGGCACGCGTCCCCGCGCTGGAGGCCGCAATACAGACCGACATGGCACTGTGTTCGCTTTCGACCGGTATGTATTGGGCATTGAGTTCGCCTGCATCCACCAGCTCGGAGAGCTTTTCCGTCAGGGGTGTTTGCGGCGTGATCGGGTACGCGGCGATCACCTGGGCGCCGGAAAGCTGGACGCCGAGGGCTGCGGCCACGTTGCCGGATTCGATGATATGCATGCGCTATTTTTCCTCCATGATCATCAGGGTTTCCTCCACCATGGTGATGGCCTCTGCCGGGCATTCCTCGGCACATATTTCGCAGCCCTTGCAGTATTCATAGTCAATGGTCGGGGGCACTGTCTTGGTGATCACCCCGTCCGGACAATACAGCCAGCAGGAAAAGCAGGCCGGCTTGTTTCGCTTGGCGGGAATGCACTTGTCCAGATCAATGACCGGCCGGAGTACCCGCCAGGAGCCGGTCCTTCCGCCGTCGCCAGGACCGGGCTCACTGCGGGAGACGTGGCATGCGTATTTTTTGCTGCCGGTATTTTCATTGTTGTGGTTTTGCATAAGTTTCTCCAACCAGGGTATGCTCGTATGTCGCGCGGGCGGCCGCGATGTTTTTTTCCGGGGATTTGCCCGAGAATTCGGATTCAATGGCCCCGGCCAGGGTGTCCATGTCCAGCAGTCCGGCGGCTTTGGCAAAGGCGCCGATGATGCCGGTGTTGACAATGCCCGTTGGCAGGCCCGCTTTACCCGACAGGGTGGTCACATCAGCGGTGGCCACTTTCATGCCGGCAAAGTCAAAGGATTCCGGGGGCCTTGGCGTGTTGATAATGATTAGGCCGCCGGGTTTGAGCCCAGAGGCCACGTCCACCTCTTCGACCAGCAGGTGGTCGAGCACAATGACCACGTCCGGTTCAGCAATCGGGGACAGGTCATAGATCTTGTGCTTAGAAATTTTAAGCGAGGTCAGCACCGGCGCGCCTCTTCTTTCCGTGCCGAATGTGGGCGCCATAACCACCCCGCCATAGCCTGAGGAAAAAGCCGCGTTTGCCACGATTTTGGCTGCTGTAATCGCCCCCTGGCCGCCCCGGCCGTGCCATCGGATTTTCGTAATGTCGTCTCGCATAATATCTGATTGCTTGTTTAAGTGAATGGTTTCCCCGTACCAGACGTTTTGGAACAAACTCCTACATTAACCACAGTTTACGTCAAAGTAAATTATTTTTTTGCGGGCCCGATTCGGTCATGCGGCAGGCGGCTGCATACGGTAAAAGCGCGCCCCGAATTTTATGGCGGATAAGAGATGCCGGGTCTGCAGCAAGTCTGTCTGCGGCAACCGCGCGGTATTGTTCGGGCAGGTACTGGCTGATCAGGGTCGGGGCAACGGGCTTGCGGCCTAGGTTTTCAAGCAGCCGGGACAGGGCGTTTTTCAGTTCCGGCCGGGCCCAGTAATAGCGCACGCGGTCGAGATAACTGAAAAGCACGCGCCAGTCAGATGCCGATTCGGCCCGGTGGTGGGAGTGCCAGTGGCCCGGATCCGCGTCCATGATATCACACAACACCTGCCGGATGTTTGCGGGCGAAATGCTTTTGCGGTCTGCAAGCCATTCCTGTTCAATCCGGTCCAGGGCAAAAACCGCCTCCCGGAATGCAAAGGTGAGGCAGGGGCCCACTTTGAGCAGGGGAAAATGATCTGCAACCATTTGCCAAAGTCCCTGCGGGGTCTGAAAGTCCGTGGCATGGATTTCGTAGGTGGCCGCCTCCGGCAGCCGGCTGTGAAATTCAGACAGCGCCCCGGCGGATGGGCGATCATAGGGGGCCACCCAGTGCTGTCCGAAATCGATTCCCGGCTGGACCACTACTGCAATAACCCGGGTCCATGCGTCTTCCAGTCCGGATTCGGTAAAGATTTGCCGGCACGCATGAATAAATTCGGCCACTTCTTCCGGATTGCTCACGGGGACGTTCTCGCGCGTGGCCAGGGAGCCCCCGGGGGTAGGAACTTCGGCCCCGATGACGTAAAGCGGGGGGTCTTTTTGAGAATCCAATTGCGCGGCGGCCAGTTCCGCGGCACGGCACAGCCTGGCGGTCCGTTCGGCGGAAGTCTTCGTGGAAATGGCACGATCATTGTCATCGCCAAGCGGCATGCTGGCATCCAGGTGGATCTTGCCGTAGCCGGCAAAAACGCAGTCTGATACCAGGGTTTCCGCCTTTTCCATGGCGGATTCCGCCGGTTCGCTTCGCCATACGTAGGGGCCCAGATGATCTCCGCCGAGCATTAGCCCCCGGGGATCAAACTGCGCCTGTTCGGCCATGCGGTAAATGTATGCGGCAAAATCCGCGGGTGTCATGCCGGAATATCCCCCGAACTGGTTGACCTGGTTGCAGGTGGACTCGACGAGCAGCGGGCTTTTGTCCGCTTCGGCCTTATCAAATGCGGCCTCCAGCACCATCGGGTGCGAGGAGCACACCGAATATATCCCGGCAGGCTCGCCGCTGCGCTGCCGAGGACCGATGGATAAAAGATATGCACGGGGGTTTCTGGCAATATCCAATTTTCCTCCTTAAAACACCGGTGCCGGCATATCCCTGGGATATGCAACCGTAAACGAAATGGAAATTTTTTTGGTTTGCCCGGGAGCAAGCGCAAAGCGCCACTGCATCACGCCGGGCTTTGCCTCTACATCCTTTTTTTCCGGCTCGGGAGAAAAAGCCACATCCTCTACCTTGATGCGGTCGGTTTTGGATACCGGGATGTGGTCTGTGACATGGAGGTTGATTTCCCGGTCCGTGAGGTTTTCTGCAGTGATGCTGTACTTGATTTCCCGGACGATGGCATCGCGCTCGATTTGACCGAAAAAGGCGGTTTCCTTGCGATGGTCCCGGAGCTTTTCGCGCTTGACCGCAACGGAGCGGTCTGCGCCCAGGCCCAGCACAAATGCCTCGCCCGCCTGCTTTTGCTCCAGAAATATCTCGCCCACGTATCTGCCCGCAAAAAAGATGTTCACCGGCCCGGCCAGCAGTTCGCTGTCCGCCTCGGCACGGTATACCAGGTATGCCCGGGGCTCGCGCTTGGGTGCGGCATAGTGGTAAAACTCGCCGTCAATGGATTTTGTAAACAGGGGAAGCAGGGTTTTTTCCTCCCTGGAAGCCACGGAGACCGGTTCGGGAAGATCATATTCAAAAGAAATGGGTGTGCGGCGTCTTTCGGCTTCTGCCATGGGGGCGGACTTTTTTGATAGGGGCGTTGAAGGCTGCCTGTTTATTTCCGCGGCTCTGTCCTCTCCGGATTTCCGGGCTCGCGGCTGCGGAGTGTCTATTTGCCACGGGGCAAGTTCGGGCAGGCGTCCGCCGTGCACCGGCGCCGCTGTGGAGACGGAAAGATTGACGCTTTCCCAGTCCTCGCCGGTTTTCTGCCGGATTTGCGCCATCATGGAAAGATCAATGTCGGAGGCGGCATCCCCGGCAACCGCCCGGTACACCGGCGACCAACCGGCATTGGGCACCACGTATTCGGCCGTGATATCCAGGTTCTGCGCCTTTTCTGTGCGAAACAGGATTTCGATTCCGGTGCCGGTTCTGTCCACCCGGCCCCGGACCATGTCCAGTTCCCGACTGACCTGATCAATCTTTTTTTCGAGATCCGTGAGCTTGTTTTCGGCCGTGCGCTTTTCATCGAAAATTTTGGTAAACTGCCTGCCCAGAAAATCCATGGTGGCATCCAGATCCTCCGGGGCGGGCATTTGTGTTTTGATTTCCTTTGGGACCTGGGTCCCGGAAAACTCAACCACGCCGTCGAGAAATGTTTCCTGCCGCTCAAGGGCGGTTTTCCGGTCCGTGATCTCCTGTTTTTGGCTCTGCAGTTCCCGGAGACGGGCCTCGAGTTCACGGATTTTTTCCCGCGGCGATTCTTCTGTCGGGAGCCTTGACACCTGCACACCGAGGATTTCGCCCCGGCCGGTGACATCCGCGGTTACGGATTTTTCTTCAATGGAAAACGCCTCCAGGGGGATGACCAGGCGATGGGTGCCGGACTCCACGTCTGCCGAGGCCTGGCGGCTGACCCGGGCCTTGTCGGAAAACAGGGTCACCTCCGTTATTTTCGATGGAATCGACTGCCCGGCACATGCCGCAGCGGCGACAAACAGTGTAAAAATCAGGATACCGGCGGCAATCCATGCGTTTTTCATGTTCCCTCCCTTCGAATTTCGACTTTGCCGGACAGGTATTGCTTGACCGCGCCCACGGGAACTTCCCGGCGGTGGAAAATCCCGGCTGCCAGGGCGGCTTCTGCGCTGCTGCGGGTGAACACCGCCAGAAAATGCTCTTCGCATCCCGCCCCGGAAGAAGCGATCACCGGTATGGAGACCGCTTCGGCCACCGCATGGATCAGCTCGATGTCAAAGCCCGCGTTGGTGCCGTCCCGGTCAATGGAGTTGAGAAGGATTTCGCCGGCCCCGAGTTCCTCGCAGGCCCGGGCCAGGGTCACCGCGTCCACGGGCCGGCCTTCGCGTCCGCCCTTGACGGTGCATTGAAACCAGCAGTATTTTTCGTTTTCCGGGCCGGGCACCTCTGTATGAATAACGTGAAACCCGCTTTGTTCCGGCCGGGTCACGTAAACCCGGCGCGGATCAATGGAAATGACCACCGCCTGGTTGCCGTACACCTCGGAAATCTGTTCGATTGCGCTTTGCCCGGTTTTCTGCCCGGTTTTCAGGTACTGCTCCACAATGGTCACCGCATCACTGCCCACGCAGATTTTATCCGCCCCGGAGCGGAAGTACTCGGCGGCCACCTCCAGGGCGGACCAGGTTCGGCCGTTTGCATCCGTGTAGCTGCGGATGCCGCCGCCGATGGTCAGGGGCACGAACACGTGCCGCGAGGTCTGCCGCAGCACTTCGAGCATGGGCAGATCCTCGAGAGGGAAGTCCCGGAACCCCGTAATATTGAGAAAGGTGATCTCATCTGCGCCCTGTTCGTAATAGTCCCGGGCCAGTTCGACGGGTTTGCCCAGGTTGCGCACCTCGCCGTTTTCGCGTACATCGTAGCGGTCGCCCTTGGTGACCACCAGGTCGCCGGCGTCATTGGCGCGAACATCCAGGCATGCCACGATCCGCTTGGCCAGATGTGTCTTACCCGCCGAACGGATCCGTGCGCCCGACTCGGGGCCTGGTTCGAGAAAATTGCGCAGCACGGTCAGGCCGGCAGCCCCGCTTTTTTCCGGGTGAAACTGGGAGGCCGTGATATTGCCGATCCGGATGCTGCTGACAAATTCCGCGCCGTAGTCGGTGGTGGTCAACACGACCTCCTGATCCCGGGGGACGACATGATAGGAGTGCACAAAGTAGAACTTTTCCTCCCCGGCAAGGTCGTTGAACAGGGCCGTGGGTTTTTTCACGCGGATGCCGTTCCATCCGATGTGGGGCACTGACAGATCCGTGTCAAACCGCCTGACCATACCGGGGATAAACCCCAGGCCGCCAATTCCGGGGGCTTCCTCGCTTTTTTCGAAAAGCGCCTGCAGGCCCAGGCAGATTCCCAGAAACGGCTTGTCTGCGCGGAGGTATTCGCGCAGGGCCTCCACGTAGCCCTTTTCATGGAGTACCTGCATCATGCTGCCGAAGCTGCCGACGCCCGGAAAAACCAGTTTTTCCGCCCGTCGGATCTCATCTGCGCTGCCGGCGACATGAACCTGCCGACCCAGTTTTTCTATGGCGTTTACCACGCTGCGCACATTGCCGGCGCCGTAGTCAAGTAAGGTGATCATCAGGGTGGCTTTCCTATAAGTCTCTGCAAATCTGTTATTATCGGGTCGTATAGAATGCAGGCTAACCAACTTTGCGCGTAAAATCAAGTGGGTTGCCACAAAGGCCGGCAAATCCGCCGGGCCCTGCAAAGAAAAACGCCGCTTCCAGGATTTTCGCAGGTGGTTTTAATTTTGTCAGGTTCTGCAAGAAAGCATCTGACTTCAAGGGGTTTCGCAGGGGCCGGCTGGCGGGAATAATTTGTTCGAATGCTGACCGCTGGCGCGCTCAATGCATCTCACAAATCATCCCCGCGGCCCGCCCCTGTCCAGGCCCCGCGACAAGTTTCCCCGTTTATTACCGGAAGGCTTCAAAACCCCCGGTGTAGGGGCGAACCTGTGTGTTCGCCCGGGTATTGGATTGTAACCTAAATTGAGCGCTTTGAAATGTTGCACGGTGTGGCAACAGGAAGCACATTAATCGTAGCGTTTCCGGAAATCTTTTGGTAATATGTCTTGTCTTGATAAATAATATTAAATAAAATAAACAAGTTATCTATTTTGTGGGGTGTGTGCCATGGATATTGCACTGCAGGAAAATATCACCACGCTGGAGACCCTGCGCGAAGAGGCGCTTCAGTGCGGAGGGGAAAAACGCATCGAGGTTCAGCATCTCAAGGGCAAGCTCACGGCCCGGGAACGCATCGAGCTGCTGCTCGACGAAGGCTCGTTTGAGGAGTTCGACATGCTCAAGACCGGCCGGGGCAGCGCCATCGGAGATGAGCGCACCTATCCGGGCGACGGCGTGGTGGCCGGCCACGGCACCGTGGAGGGCCGCGAGGTGTGCGTGTTCAGCCAGGATTTCACCGTGATCGGCGGTTCCCTGGGCGAAGCGCATTCCCAGAAGATCTGCAAGGTCATGGACATGGCCGTGCGGGTGGGATGTCCCATTGTCGGTTTAAATGATTCCGGCGGCGCCCGGATCCAGGAAGGCGTGGATTCCCTGGCCGCTTACGGGGAGATCTTTTACCGCAATGTGAAGGCCAGCGGCGTGGTCCCCCAGATTTCCTGCATCATGGGTCCCTGTGCGGGCGGGGCTGTCTACAGCCCGTCCATGACCGATTTCGTGTTCATGGTGCAGAATTCATCCTACATGTTTGTCACCGGTCCGAACGTAGTCAAAACCGTGATTCACCAGGACATTTCCGCCGAAGACCTTGGCGGGGCGGACGTTCACGGCGGCACCAGCGGCGTGGCGCATTTCAACCTTCCCAATGACATTCTCTGTCTGCGCGAGGTGCGCCGGCTGATGAATTACCTGCCCTCCAATAACCGGCAGAAGGCGCCGCTGGTGGATTTCAGCGACCCGCCCGAGCGCACGGACCCGGCCCTGGATTACCTGGTGCCGCCCAATCCCGGGCAGACCTATGACATGAACGTCCTGATCTACAGCATCCTGGACGGGGCCGAATTCATGGAAGTCCACCCGGATTATGCCCGAAACATCATTTGCGGCTTCGGCCGCCTGGGCGGCCAGGCTGTGGGCCTGGTGGCCAATCAGCCCGCGGTGCTTGCAGGCGTGCTCGACAGTGATGCTTCCACAAAGGCGGCCCGGTTTGTCCGTTTCTGTGATGCGTTCAATATCCCCCTGATCAGCCTGGTGGATGTGCCCGGTTTCATGCCGGGCCCGGAGCAGGAACACGGCGGTATTATCCGCCATGGTGCCAAGCTGCTCTATGCGTTTATCGAGGCTACGGTCCCCCGCATTTCCGTGGTTGTGCGCAAGTCTTACGGCGGGGCGTACCTGGTGATGAATTCCAAGCATATTCATTGCGATGTCAATTATGCCTGGCCCTCCGCGGAAATCGCCGTGATGGGGCCCAAGGGCGCCTCCGAGGTGATTTACCGGCGGGAGATCCAGGCCGCGGAGAATCCGGAAGAAGTCTTAAACGAGCGGATGACCGAGTACCGACGGCGTTTTGCAAACCCCTTTCTGGCGGCCCGGCGCGGATACATCGATGATGTGATCTTCCCACGCGATACCCGCCACCAGCTGATTCGCACCCTGCAGTTTCTGGAAGGAAAAAAAGCGGAGAAACCGGATCGCAAACATGGAAACATTCCCCTGTGAGGCTGTTGATGTTTAAAAAGATTTTAATCGCCAACCGCGGAGAAATCGCGGTACGGATTTTGCGCACCTGTCAGCGGCTGGGCATTGTGGCTGTCGCTGTTTATTCGGAACCCGACACGCGCAGCCTGCATGCCCTGGAGGCGGATGAAGCCGTTTTTCTGGGCGGCAGTACAGCCGCGGAATCATATCTGGACATGGAAAAACTGCTCCGCATTGCCGAAGAAAAGGGGTGTGAAGCCGTTCACCCCGGATACGGTTTTCTTTCCGAAAATCCCCGGTTTGCGGAAATGGTGGAAAATGCCGGCCTGGCGTTCATCGGGCCGCCACCTGAAGCCATCCGCCTGCTGGGTGACAAGGTCTCATCGCGAAATCTGGCGGAAAAAGCCGGCGTGCCCATAATTCCGGGAGGCACTGAGCCGCTGGCCGATTATGATGCGGCCTGCTCGGCCGCGGAAATTGCCGGCTACCCCCTGCTGCTCAAACCGGCTGCCGGCGGCGGCGGCAAGGGAATGCGGATCGTAAATGCGCCCGGAGAGTTGAAATTCGCCTGGGAGGCAAGCCGGGCAGAGGCGCAAAAGGCCTTTGGCGACGACCGGATATTTATCGAGCGTTATATCACACGGCCGCGTCATATTGAAATCCAGGTGATGGCCGATCGTTTCGGCAATGCGGTTTACCTGGGCGAACGAGAGTGCTCCATTCAGCGTCGGTACCAGAAAATCATCGAGGAATCCCCGTCGCCCGCCGTGGATGCGTCCCTGCGGGCCAAAATGGGAGAAGAGGCCTGCCGGCTGGCCCGCCAGAGCGGCTATGCCAACGCGGGCACGGTGGAATTTGTCATGGAGTCCTCGGGCGCCTTTTTTTTCCTGGAAATGAATACCCGGCTGCAGGTGGAGCATCCGGTGACCGAAATGGTGACCGGCCTGGATTTGGTGGAACTGCAGTTCCGGATAGCTGCAGGCGAGCCGCTTCCCATCCGGCAGACCGACGTTGAGATCAATGGCTGGGCCATTGAGGCACGGATTTGTGCCGAAGACCCGGAAAAGGGATTTTTTCCGGCAACCGGGCTGGTCACCCGTTATGCCGAGCCCAGGGGGCAGCATGTGCGCGTGGACAGCGGCGTGCATGCGGGCAGCCTGATCAGCGTTTTTTATGATTCCCTGCTGGCAAAGGTCATCTGCCGGGGACAAACCCGCGAGGAAGCGCGCCTGGAACTTATCAACGCCTTAAACGGCTATCACATTGAAGGCGTGGTTACCAACATTGATTTTGTAAACCGGATTCTCAATTTGAGCGCCTTTTCCGAGGGCCGCCTGAGCACCGATTTTATCCCCGAGCAATTCGACGGCGCAGAGGCCATAGAGCCGCCGCCTGAGGAACATCTGCAGCGGCTGGTAATGGCTGTCACCCTGGTTCGCCACTGCCGCAGCGCCCTGGTCCGGGAATCATTAAAGCCCATGGTATCTGCGATCGGCAGCCGCATCCCGGCCAGGGATCAGCATGAATACATGGTCAAGTCCGGAGACGAAGTATTTCAGGTCCGGCTCCGCGGAAACACCGCGGAGCGAAACTGGACGATCTCGGTTAATGACCGGGAATACGACGTAACCCATCCGCCGTTTGAATTTTACCGCCGGCGTCTGAAACTCACTGTCAACGGGAGCGTGCACCGGTTTATCATTCGTTTTGTCGGCAATTTCATGTCCGGCTCATATTGCGGGGTCAATCGGGTTTTTGAAATTTATACCCCCCGGGAATGGGAGCTGGCCGTGCACATGCCCAGTCCCATGAAACGGGTATCGGAAAATGTGATCCGGTGCCCCATGCCGGGCCAGGTGGTCGATGTCCGGGTCAGCCCCGGAGAACGGCTATACAAGGGCCAGGAGGTGGTGATCCTGGAATCCATGAAAATGGAAAGCGGGGTGGCCTCGCCCCGGGACGGCATCGTGGAGGAAGTCCGGGTGGCGCCCGACCAGGCCGTGGAATCCGGCGATATCCTGGTGAAATTCGCCAAAGAACCCGCATAACCCCAGCGATCAAGGCAGTGTGCGTGCTTATTGATCATTCCAATTTAAAACCACAAAAGAACGCAAAGCGCGCCGAGGGGTGGTAAGGGAAATCCTGCGCTTCGTGTTCTTTACAGGCTTCGTGGTTTCCTTCCCGAAGTTCCGCAGTTCTGCGATTCGAAAAATAACCGGGTTTCATGCGCAGTTTCGCGTTTTTATCAAATTTTTCAAAAAGGGGGTTGCATTTTCGGAAAATTATGAGCATATTCTCAATATCAGAAAAAACCGAAAGCCGAAAGCAGGCAATCCATAAAGGCTGCAGTTTTGATATGCAATTCTGCAACATTTGGACAAAGCATGGAAATCGGGATGAAACAGTGCATCTCTCCGCAGGCTGCGGCAACCATTATAGACAGCATTTCCGACGGGGTTTTTACAATTGACGGGCAGTGGCGCATATCCGAGTTTAACCGGGCGGCTGAAGAAATTACCGGCATTGCCAGGGATGAAGCCATCGGGCGGCCCTGTTCAGATGTATTTCGTGCGAGCATGTGCGAAACGGACTGCCCCATGAAGCGCACCATAGAAACCGGCAGGCCGGTGGTCAACCGATCCGGATTCATTATTGACGCCGAAGGCCGGCAGATCCCCATCAGCGTTTCCACGGCCCTGCTCCGGGACGAGCGCGGCAAAATTATCGGCGGAGCCGAAACTTTCCGGGATCTGAGCGTGGTTGAAGCCCTGCGCAAGGAACTAAAAGGCAAGTACAAGATCGGAGACCTGGTCAGCCGGAGCCCGGCCATGCAGCAGGTCTTTGAACTGCTGCCGCAGGTGGCTGCCAGCAGCAGCACGGTGCTGCTTTGCGGGGAGACCGGAACAGGCAAGGAACTGCTGGCCCGGGCGATACACAACCTGAGTCCCAGGAGTGAAAAACCCTTTATCGCGGTCAATTGCGGGGCGCTGCCCGACACCCTGCTCGAATCCGAGCTTTTCGGATACAAGGCCGGGGCCTTTACCGGCGCAAACCGCGACAAACCGGGACGATTTTCCCAGGCTGACGGCGGGACCGTTTTCCTGGATGAAATCGGGGATATCAGCACGGCCCTGCAGGTTCGCCTGCTGCGGGTGCTCCAGGAAAAGCAGGTCGAGCCCCTGGGCGGCACATCACCGCGCGCAGTGGATGTGCGGGTGGTTGCCGCAACCAACCGTGACATAGAAAAGATGGTGGAAGACGGCACGTTCCGGCAGGATCTGTATTACCGGATCAACGTGGTCAAGATTGATATTCCGCCTTTGCGCGAGCGCAAGGAAGATATCCCCCTGCTGGTGGATCATTTCGTGCAGCGGTTCAACCGGATCCAGGGCAAGGCGGTGCAAGGCCTCAGCGCCCAGGCCATGGCCCTGCTGATGGCCCATGATTATCCGGGCAATGTCCGCGAACTGGAAAACCGGGTCGAACATGCTTTTGTGCTGTGTGAAGGCGGCTGGATTGAGCCCGGGCACCTTCCAGAGGGCGTGAACCGCCTGGAACCGGTGGGCGCAGATCACAGGAATTTCCATGAAGCGGTAAATGCCTTCGAGGCACAGCTCATCCGGGAGGCCATGCGGGAAAATAATTACAATCGCCTGCAGACAGCCCGCAGCCTGGGAATTCACAAGACGACCCTGTTCCGGAAGATGAAGTCCCTGGGAATCACGTTTCCAGAGACGGACGGGCGCACCCGGAGTTATGAATGAGGCGCAGTGTTGCAGTTGTTTTTTCTGGGTTGGTTGCGCCGGCGCAACCATAAAGACGGGTCAGTGTATGGCGGGTTAATGGTAATTATTTTGAATTAAAGGAAAAATTTTGTATCCACATTGTCGGCACGTTTCATGCTGCAGTTCGCAAAGACTGGAGGAAACACGGGATGAAGGTTGCCCTTGCGGTATGGAACGGCAGAATATCACCGGTTTTTGATGTTTCGCGGGAGTTGCTGGTGGTGGAAATCGAGGACGGCCGCGTTATCAATCGGATCGGTGTGCAGTTCTCAAGCGACCATCCCATTCACAAAGTCAGGCGACTTGTGGATATGGGCGTGACCGTATTGCTGTGCGGTGCCATTTCCAAGCAACTGGCGGCATCCCTGGAGGCAAGCGGCATTCTCCGGCTGGATTTCATTGCCGGGGACGTTGAATCGGTGATTGCGGCTTATCTTAAAGGCGCATTGCCGAATCCCGAGATGAGCATGCCGGGGTGCTGCACCAGGCGCCGCCGCAGACGAGGGAAAAACCGAAACGAAAAGGGGAGAATATGAAAATCGCGGTTTCTTCAAAAGGAAAAACACTGGATGATGGTCTTGACGCGCGATTCGGGCGGGCTGCCTATTTTATTGTGCTGGATCCCAACACCCAGTCTTACGATGTGGTTGAAAATACACAGAATCTTAATGCCGCGCAGGGAGCGGGGATCCAGGCTGCCAAGACGGTTGCCGACAAGGGAGTCAGCGCCGTGATTACAGGCAACTGCGGGCCCAAGGCCTATGCCGTGCTGGAGCAGGCGGGGATTTCGGTGATAACCGGTCTATCCGGCACTGTCCGGGATGCCGTGGAACAATATAAAAACGGTGAACTCCGCCCGGCAGGGGGGCCCAATGTGAACGGCCACTGGATGTAATTTTCGTCAGAAACATCCGGTTTTCGCAGGAAAGATAACATAAGCAGAAGATGCAGCATAATCCAACATTATAAGGAGAACGTTTATGAAATTCGCCATACCGTTGGCAAACGGCCAGCTTGCAGCACACTTCGGCCATTGCCGGGAATTTGCCTTCATCGAAGTGGAGGACAACAAAATCGCGAACAAGGAAGTTCTTGTTCCGCCGCCCCATGAACCCGGGGTGCTGCCGCAGTGGCTGGCGCAACAACGGACCAACGTGGTGCTGGCCGGCGGCATCGGCAGGCGGGCCATCGATCTGCTGGACCAGGCAGGCGTCCGGGTGATTACCGGCGTGCCGATGACAGACCCGGAATCCCTGGTGCGCCAGTATATTCAGGATAACCTGGAAAGCGGCGAAAACCTCTGTGCAGGCGGCCATGGCAGCCATGAATGCGGGGGGCATTAATCCCGGCGGTTACCGTCATGGCCATGACCGCCTTTGGGGCTAGGTCGGAGACGAATTGAGGCTTAACAGGATTGGCAGATGATTGGGCTTTAGGAAAAGGAGGAACCGATGAAAAAAGTAGCCATCGTGGGATGCGGTGCTTATATGGACAGCGGATACGGATGTCCTGGTGAATGGCGATGCTTAAAGGCTGCCGCACTGGGAGAAGGCAAATTCGATGCGCCTGTGAGCCCGATTGCGCTGCTCAGGTGTGAATGTCCGGGGCGTACCCTGGCATCAAATGCGGGCATGGTTGAAAAACTATCGGAAATCAAGCCGGATGCCATTTACCTGAGTTCCTGCATGGTCAATTCCAAGCCGGGATGTCCCTATGCCGGTGCCGAGGAATTTGCGCAGATACTTGAAAATAAAACCGGCGTAAACGTCATCATGGGAACCCATGATTACCCGTAAAGGCTTTTAAAGACCATGATTGTCAGCGTAGCAAGCGGAAAAGGCGGAACCGGCAAGACCACCGTGGCCACCAGTCTTGCATTGTCCATCAACAGAGCCCGGCTGGCGGATTGCGATGTGGAGGCACCGAATTCGCACTTGTTCCTCCGGCCGGTGTTTGAGCCGGATGAGACCATAACGATGGCCGTTCCGCAGGTAAATGAAGATGAATGCACCCTGTGCGGCGAGTGTGCAGCGATCTGCCAGTTCAACGCGATCGTGACCATTGCCGATACGGTGATGACGTTCCCCGAGCTTTGCCACGGGTGCGGGGGATGTCAGGCAGCTTGCCCGGCGGGTGCGATCGAGGAGGGCAGAAGAACCATTGGCACAATCCAGCATGGCCGGTGCAACGGCCTGGACTTCATCCACGGCCGGATTCGCATCGGTGAGGCCATGGCACCTCCCTTAATCCGGCAAATCCGTTCCCGCATCAACCCGGATGAGACTGCCGTCATCGACGCACCCCCGGGCACTTCCTGCCCGGTGATCGCAGCAATAAAGGATACGGATTTCGTGGTGCTGGTCACCGAGCCGACCCCGTTTGGATTAAATGATCTGAAACTGGCGGTGGAAACGGTGAAAATCCTGAAAATTCCCAGCGGCCTGATTATCAATCGATCCGATATCGGAGACAACAAGGTCGCCGAATATGCGGCCGCGGAAAAGATCCCGCTCCTCATGGAAATTCCTTATAACCGGGAAATCGCGGAAGCCTATTCCCGGGGAGAGCCTGTTGTGGAAGCCTTCCCGGAGTGGCGGGAGCGCTTTGAAAAGCTTTACGCGGATATCTGCAACCTTGTCGCCGGGAGTAAATCATGAAAGAACTTGTCGTTATCAGCGGAAAAGGCGGCAGCGGAAAGACGAGCATGGTGGCGGCATTGTCGCAGCTGGCGAATAATCCTGTCCTCTGTGATGCGGATGTGGACGCAGCCGACCTGCATTTGATCTTATCACCGAATGTAAAGGAAAGCCATGAATTTACGGCCGGGCATACGGCCTTAATTGACCTGGATAAATGCACCCGGTGCGGCAAGTGCATTGAATTGTGCAGATTTGATGCGATCAGTCCGGATTTCGTGGTGGATCCGCTTGAGTGCGAGGGCTGCGGGGTGTGTTATTATTTTTGCGAGGAAGGGGCTGTGGCGTTTCCGGAGAATCTTTCCGGACATTGGTATATTTCTGACTGCAGATTCGGCCCCATGGTGCATGCCAAGCTCGGCATTGCCGAGGAGAACTCGGGCAAGCTGGTGACTGTGGTGCGCAAGGAGGCTGCGAAAATCGCGGAATCCAACGGTCACGAGATGGTCATTACAGACGGTCCGCCCGGCGTGGGCTGTCCGGTGATTGCCGCCATTGGCGGAGCCTCCGGGGTGTTGATTGTCACAGAGCCCACTCTTTCGGGCCGGCATGATATGGAGCGTGTGGTGGAACTGGCGCGGCATTTTTCCGTGCCCGCCCTGCTGTGCATCAACAAGTATGACTTAAACGAATCCATATCCGAAGGCATCCGGAAGTTTGCCGAGCAGCACAATGTGCCCTGCGTGGGACAGGTGCCCTTTGACCCGGCCATGACCAAGTCCATGGTCCAGGCCCGGACCCTGTTTGAATACGATCCCAACGCCCCGGCCTGCGCAGCCGTGCGGGAGATATGGACCCGGCTCCGGGAAGAAGTGGTATAATTTTCCCGCCGTCCCGCCCCTGGCCAATCTCTTGTCAGCTGCAACCCCTTGCATCCAGTCCCGTTCGAATTGGGGTACCCGGAAAAGGGCGCTGCTGGAAAACCCCGAGGTGGCCAGGCCTATCTGGGCGGGGCGTAAACCGGTTTATCGGGCCATCC
>JBKHJS010000028.1:0-19821 GCA_046537995.1 Desulfobacterales bacterium | reverse complement strand
TGTCCACCCCGATGGGGCAGCTGACCCGCTCCAGATCCAACCGGGAAAATCCCTCGTCATGCAGTTGCGCATATATGGCATCCCGTTTCCGCCGGCTGCCGATCATGCCGACATAGCCGGCCCGGGTACACAGGGCCTGGGCCAGTACGGTTTTGTCATGCAAATGCCCCCGGGTGACAATCACGACCAGGCTGTCGGCCCGCAGGTCAAAGCCGTCAAAGCAGTCCGCAAACCCGGCCACGGTTTTGAGCCGGCAGTTTCCCGGGAAGAGCTGCCGGGAAAGAAAATCCGGGCGATCGTCGAGTACAATGATATCAAAGCCCACGAATCCGGCAAGAACCGCGGTCGCCCGGCCCACATGCCCGGCCCCGGCAATGAAAAGCCTGCCCGGGGCCCGCATGGGTTCCGCCACCACGATGAAATCGTTTTCCCGCTCAACAAACGGCAGGCGGGTCCTGCCGACGCGATTGCGCATTTCCCGTTGCAAAGCTTCGGACAAGACCGCCGGGAACCGGGAGGGCTCCCGCGTGCGACAGAGCTCGTGAGCCTCGGGCGGATCCTCCCGGAACACCGTAAAAAGGACCCGGCCATTGCCGGCATCCCAGTCGGCCAAAAGCTCGCTGAACAGGCGGATGTTTCCGGCAGTCGGCGCGATGTGTTCGATCAACACCTCCAGCGTCCCGCCGCAGATCATGCCCTCGGCAGCCGCATCCCCTCCTGTGAGGTTGATACGGATCAGCCGGCTCCGGCGGCGGTAAAAAACGGTTCGGGCTTACTCCCGGACCGCGGCCTCGCCGGAGCCGCCGCCCACACTGCCGCATATGCGGTCATCCAGGGATACGGCCATCCGGCTTCCAGTGCGCCGCGGGGTGGATCCGGATGCGGATATAATCACTGGGCTCGCTATGGCCCGATCCGCGCTTAACTCAGAATAAATCATTTCGAGGATTGCACGCATTGCTGGATCCTTTCCCGAAACCGTGGCATTGGCGCGTATGCCGCGGCGGATACATGGCTTTATTGGGCCGGATTGTGCTCATGTATAGTGTAATGCCGAATGGCAGCCGGGTCAAATCCGGTTTCACCGCAACCGCCATACCGGATATCGCCTCCAGCAAAGCTCGGTCGGTGATCTGCCGAGGCTTGAAAAATCATTTTTTCCTGCTATGTTTGTTTGTCGGCCTTGGCTTGTGCCGGCAAGGGAACAAAACAGCGAACCGGGATTACTGAAACGGAGAGAAAATGATGCAAATCCGGCGAATCGAAGAGCAGTGCAATGAATGCGGCCTTTGTGTGGAAGACTGCGTGGCAGGCGCCTGGCAGCAGGTTCATGGCCGTGCCGAGATGGTGGCCCCGGAATTCTGCAACCAGTGCGGGCACTGTGCGGCGATCTGTCCCAAGGGCGCGATCTGTCACGAGGGACTGGATTTCGGACAAATCAGAAAGGTTAACAAAAAACAACTGGATCCGGATGTTTTTCGGGAAATCATCCGCAGCCGCAGAAGCATCCGCAGATATCGCGCACAGCCGGTGCCGGATGAAACCATCGAGGACATTCTGGCCCTTTCCGCATACAGTCCCACGGCCAGCAACAAGCAGAACGTGGCTTACACGGTGATTACGGATCCGGCCCTACTGCAGGAAATCTCAAATGCCTTGTTCGGGTTTGCCAGAAAGCTTTATGACAAAACCCGGAAAGGTCCCGGAAAGCTGATTTACCACACACTCAGAATGCTTTTGCCGGGAGATGATCCGGACCGCTACATGAAACCCATGCCCTATTACATCGACCAGGCCGATCAGGGCCGGGACTACATTCTCCACGGAGCACCGGTGCTGATCCTGGTGCATGCCCCCAAAAAAGGCAGTTTTCACTGTGAAAACTGCAACATCGCCGCTGCCAATATCATGAACGACGCCCACGTGCGAGGGCTTGGCACCTGTTATATCGGGTTTCTGAGCCTGGCCCTGAAATTTTCCGGATCGCTTCGAAAACGCGTTGCCCTGCCCCGGGGCCGCAAGGCGTATGCCTGTCTGGTGATGGGCTATCCGGCCTATGGCTATACCCGCACCACCTCGCGAAAAAAAAGAAGCATAGACTGGATTTCGGGAAACCCGAAAAACAGGGGATTCCGGCAGCCCGTGTCAGGCCGGATGGACTCGGGCGGTAGTGCGGCTGGTTCATGTTCATGAAATTATCCGGTACAGGCTGCCGGGCGCGACAGCGCCGCACTATCAACGAGAAATATACATACCGCCGGCACTTGAAACCGCCATGCGCAATGGTTTTCATACGCGAAGTGCGCAATTACAGGGATAATGCGAAACCCCTTGACGAAAAACAACCGGACACTGTATGAAACCAGGAAACAACCACCTCAAGGCGGGTGGCTTTATTTTGCCGCGAAGCGGGAGCATTAAAAGACACGAAGTGTCTCTGTTTGGGTCTGCCACAAAACAATCAAAGGCAAACGCAAAGGTTATTGCCGATTTGCAGCAAATCCCGAATAGGGGGCTGTCATGTACGCCTGGAACCTGGAAAACGAACGCGCGGGTGCAGAAAAATATCTGCTGCACCGGCAGACCGATTTTACCGCCACCTATATGGAGGTTTCCAACCTCCAGTACATCATCGCCCAACAACCTGAAATTGTACGGCCTTCCACGGCCGAGGCCCTTTATCGTGTGCTCTGCGGCACAACGCACAGCCCGCAGCGCCAGGTGTTCTTCCTGTTTAAAAAAGCCGCGGACGCGCTGGCTGCAATGCTTTGCCACCCGACCCCGGATGATACCGCAGAAAAGGCCCGCACTGCCCTGGCAAAAGTTCTGGCCGACCGGACCGATCCTGCCTTCCGGGCGGCAGCAGAAGCCATGGGAGCACTGCCGCTGGCCACCGGTGACCCGGGGCTTCCGGATTTTATAAAGCCCTCCCCGCAGGTTCAACCGATCCATGATCTTGCCGATATTACTGGCACGCCTCTGCCCGCCCAGATGCAGTGGATGGGCAGAAGCCTGATAATTAACATCCAGGAAGAACCCGGCCGGCTGCTGGTGCTGAAATTCGCACGGCCCGGCCAACCCGTGTCCGAACTTGCAACAGAAGCATATTGGATCCGGTATTTATCCCAACTCCGGGAGGTACGGAAAAACCAGCTTGAAATCCCGGAGCCGGCTGCGGGCAAAAGCCCGGCTGTATACCGTCTGAGTGCGGCCGCCCTTGAAATTCCGCACAACCTGGAAATCGATGCCGACCGGCATGCCATCGCCTTCAAGGTTTACAAGAGTTATTTCCGCTATCCCAATCACCCGGCAGAGGCCGGCATGCTGCCAAAGGCGGAATGCCGCAGGGTCCTGGCCCAAAGCGCGCATATCTTCGGCCGCCTGGCTTCCCGGGACATTATTCACACCGCGCCCATCCCGCTTTTCCACAACCGGGTCCAGCGGCACCGCCGGGAGGACCACGGGCTTTACCAGTGGCACCGGGGCGGCCGCCTGGACCAGTGGCTGGCTTCCTGCCGGTATCCGAATTTCTGCAAAAGCGGGATCCGGGATTTTGAACACCTGATCGCATTTGACGGCCCGGCCCGGAGACGCTACGAACATATCGGCGCGCACGCTTTCAGCCTGATCCTGGTGGCGGGCAGCTACTGCCGCAACCACGATGAGGCGCGCATCGGTCTGGATGCACAGGGGCAGCCTGTTGACGCCCGGGACCTGTTTGACCGGGTCTGGCTCAAGCATGTGCTCAATGACGTGTTTTGCAATTATTATGAAGGATTTACCGGGCAGCCGTTTTCCGGGTCCCTGCCCTGCGACCTGGACCGGCTGAGCCGCCGGCTGGTGGCGGAAATGGGTGTGGACCGGCACATGGAAGAAATCCTTCGGGTGGCTGAACAGCAATCCATGTCACCGGCGGAGTTCCGGGATTTCCTCGGTCAACGGGGCTTTGACCCGCAGACGATCCAGACCATCAAAAAGGGCGAGCAAGACATCCGCATAATGACCGGACCGCACCTGGGCGGATTCAACGAGCGCATCTCGGTGCCGGAACTGACCCAATACGCGGCCGCGCTTTCGGCCCGCTGCATCATGGACCGCTACTGCCGGCAGCGATCTGCCGGGACCCCCAGGGACCCGCATGCAGTCGGGAGTCAAGAACCGGCCTGAGCCCTCCTGCTACCGAAGTTCAAGCGTGTGCCGGGTGTGTTCTTGGATGGCCGCATCGCTGAACCACCAGTACATTTTCTCCCCGTCCATGTAGGCCTTGACCTGGTCCTTCTGGTGGGGGCTGAAAACCCGGCCCGTCACCCCGCCCGGCAGCACGGCCAGGACCTTTTCATCATCAGCCATGTCCACCACCATGCGAAGCGATGCACAATGGGTGACTCCGAAGGGATCGTCGTAATCGTACCATCCCCGGCAGAGGGTCTCGCCGGAGCCGGGCATGGGCATGGGACCGGTACCCAGCAGGTCTTTTCCCGGTCCCTCCCGGCGGATCGGACTGACAAGCCGCAAGGTGTGCACATCCCCCCACGTCCAGTCCGCCGGGTTTTCTCCAAGCTCGGGACTCAGCTGCGACAACACCTCAAGCGCGGCCTCATGAAAAAGCGTGCTGAGGTCTTCGACCTGATCCGGGGTGCGCTTGTCATCAAACCATTGCGAATCCCCGGAAAGAACCATCCGCTGCAGCCGCTCCTGCCAGAAATACCAGTTGTTAAGCATGGTCATGGCGGTTTCGGATCCCAGTTCATCCACAAAAACGCGCCTGGCAAACTCAATGTAGACAGCCTGAAAAACCGCCGGGGCGGCAAGGTCCGGATCATCTGTAAAATCCCACTCTGAAAGGATCCGTCCCATCTGCCGGGTATCGTCATATGCCATGAGCGCATCTGCCATGACCGGGGCGATCTTCTCGGCCATCCGGTTTCTGGTGTCCCGCTGAAACCGCCAGTGGTCATCCACGGACTTTTCGCCCGGACGGGCCATCAGGGACTTTAGCTGTTTGTAGCGGTATGACGGGGCAAAATAGGAAGAATAATACCAGGGAAAGTCAGCGGGCACGGTCTTGTGGTTGCATGTGCCCAGCCAGTCCCTGTCCGGGTTTGTGGACTGAGGCATTTGTTCCTGCGGGATCCATCCCTGCCAGTTATCCGTATCATCGGTTATCACGTATGGAAAACTGCCGCCACCGTTTTTGCGTACGGGCAGTTTTCCGGATGCCCTGTATCCGATGTTGCCCCGGCTGTCGGCAAACACCCAGTTCAGACACAGCATGGGAATTTCGGCAAGCGCCTTGTCCACCGCTTCTGCAGAGCGTGCGGTCAGAATCCCGGAAAGCCCGATTCCGGGCTGCAAGGTCTCTGCCGGGGCCCAGCGCAGGGAAATCACCCGGTCGGTATCCAGGCCGGAAATCACATCTGAAACCACCGGACCCCGCCGGGTCCGGCGGATTTGAATGGTTTCCTCCAGAAATCCGCCGTCTGCATTTTCGTCCTTTATCCGGAGCGTTTCTTCGATAATTTCAAACGGGATCGATTTTTCGCCTTCCCGGTAATGGTCCGGATTTTCCGGATCCACGATTTCCACGTACAAGTCCTGCATATCCCCGTAATTATTGGTCATGGCAATGCTGATATGTTCGGTGCGGCCGATGGCCATGCCGGGAAGGCCCGGAATATTGGCGCCCACGGCCCGGAATTCCGGCGTGATCAGTCCCACGGGATACCACACCCCGGGCAGTATGCGCGGGTCCAGGTGAGGATCGCCGGCCAGGATCGGCCGGGAGCCGGGGGCCAGGTCCGGGCCCGTCGCCCAATTGTTACTGCCCATGGCCATTTCCGCTCCAGGAAAAAGCTCAGGGTCCGCGGCCAGTTTTGTCCATGCCGGTCCGGATCCGGCAAAGGCATCTGTTGGCTGATCCGGCCCCGGGGCGGTTGCTCCGGTGTCTGCCGGATCGTCCGGGTTGATGTTAACCGGCAGGATCTGCCGGGCCTTTTCCCGGCCCACTGCCTGAAGCAGCATCTGGCCCACCACCTCGTGGTTGAGGTTTGCGGAAGTGGACCATGCCATGTAATAGAGAATCGACAGGCAGTCGGTCACGGTCCAGGTTTCTGCGGGGATGCCGGCGAGCTTGAATTCAACGGGGATGTCCTCCGGGGTCTTTTCGATAAAGGCGTTTATTCCGTCCACATAGGCTTTAAAATATTTCCGGGTCTCCTGATTGAGCATATCCGCCTGTTTTTTGGCCAGCCGGTGGATCCCGATGGTCCGCATGCGGACATCCGTGTCCCGGGCCCGCTTGCCTGCCAGCTCGCTTATCCGGCCCTGGGAAAAAAGCCGGGAAAGCTGCATTTGAAACAGCCGATCCTGTGCTGCGGCAAAACCCTGGGCCATGATGGCGTCATGGGTGTTTTGCGCGTGAATATAGGCCATGTTCTTTTCGTCGCGCGAAATTGTAACCGGCGCATGAAAGCCTTCAATGGCCAGTTCACCGTCTTTTTGGTAATCATTCCAGTAGGGCATGGTAAAATACACGGCTGCCGCCCCGACAATCAAAATGACCGCAAGACCGCCCAGAACCCATTTGATCCATTTCATATGCAATTCTCCTTTTTCCGGAAAAAATAAAAATCCATGCCTGCTGCCGGCACTGACCTCATGGACCGGGCGCATTCGGTGAACGTGTTATAAAAGACCCCATTGGGATACGGCAGATGAAAAACCTCGAATACGTGTTCCAGCTTTGAATAGATATGGCAAGGTTTGACGTTTCCGTCAATTTATAAAAACAAATGCGCCTTTGGCATGGATTTTTTTTGAAAAAGGCCTCCTGCCGGACCTGCTGGCGGAAGTGGCAAACCGGTGTTAGGTTAAGGCAAAAGGAAGGTTATATGAATTTCAAACAGCTGCACTTTTCAAACCGCCACGGCCATCTCCTGGCAGCCCGGCTTGACCTGCCGGTTGACGGCAGGCCGCGTGCCCATGCCATTTTTGCCCACTGTTTTACGTGCTCCAAGGACCTCACGGCCGCGGCCAATATCAGCCGCTCTCTTACCCGGGAGGGCATTGCAGTGCTCCGCTTTGATTTCACGGGGCTCGGCCAGAGCGAGGGCGATTTTGCAGACACCAACTTCACCACCAATGTCAGTGATCTGGTTGATGCAGCACAATACCTCACGGAGAATTACGGTTCCCCGCAGATCCTGGTCGGTCATTCCCTGGGCGGGGCCGCAGTGATCCAGGCTGCGGCTGAAATTCAATCCGCGCGTGCGGTGGCGGTAATCGGAGCCCCGGCAAGGGCGGACCATGTCATAAAGCACCTGACCGGCGCACAAAGGCAAATCGAAGAACACGGCGAGGCGGTGGTCAAACTGGCCGGCCGGCCTTTTCGCATCAGGAAACAGTTTCTCGACAATCTGAAGGCCGAGCACATGGGCGGCTTTATTCAATCCCTCGGGCGGGCGCTGCTGATTATGCATTCCCCGGTGGACAATACAGTGGGCATCGAAAACGCATCTGAAATATTTCAGCACGCAAAACACCCCAAGAGCTTCCTTTCCCTGGACACCGCAGACCACCTGTTAACCGATCCGGCAGATTCCCGATATGCCGGTACCGTCATAGCCGCCTGGTCCGGCCGGTATATTGCAGTATCAACCCGCCAAAAAGCCCGGGATGCTGCCGGTGACAGCTGTGTATCGGTGCGCACCGGCAGATCAGGCTACATGACCGAGATCCTGGCAAACGGCCACAGCATGATCGCCGATGAACCCGTGTCCGCCGGGGGCACAAACACGGGGCCCACGCCCTATGATTTTCTCCTGGCCGGCCTGGGCGCCTGCAAGGCAATTACCCTGCGCATGTATGCAGACCGGAAGCAATTGCCCCTGGAGGCGGTCCGAATCGGACTGCGCCACAGGAAAATCCATGCCGAAGACTGCCGCTCATGTGAAACCCGCAAGGGATACCTGGACGAAATCAAGGCTTCCCTGTTTCTGGAAGGCGATCTCACAGCCGACCAGCGCCAGCGCCTGGCGGAAATCGCAGACAAATGCCCGGTACATCGCACCTTAACCGGAGAAATCCGGATCCAAACCGAGCTCGGAGAGTGATTCTTTACCCGCTTTCGTGCTTTGGCTTATCCGTCCGGCTATCCCGTGTAGATCGAACACTGCCGGGCGACCATGGCGGCTTCCTGCAGGGCCTCGGCAAATGTGGGGTGCCCGTGCATGATGCGTCCGATATCTTCCGCAGAGGCCCCGAACTCAATTGCGAACACGGCTTCTGCGATCATGTCCGAGGCCCGGGGGGCAATGATATGCACGCCGAGCACGCGGTCGGTTTTCCGGTGGGACAGCACCTTGACCATGCCCTCGGTTTCCCCCATGCAGCGCGCACGCCCGGCCCCGGTAAGCGGAAAGGTCCCGGTGCAGTAGGAAATGCCCTCCTGCTTGAGCTGCTCTTCTGTCTTTCCAGCGGCCGCGGCTTCCGGGTGAGTATAAACCACCATGGGCACAGCGTCATAGTTGACCTCCCCGAAATTGCCCGCCATGATCTCAGCGGCCGCCCGGCCCTCGGCCGAGGCCTTGTGCGCCAGCATGGGCCCGCCGATCAGGTCGCCGATTGCGTGGATGTTTTCGACATTGGTGCGAAAATTTTCGTCCACCATGACAAATCCCCCGGCATCCGTGCGCACACCCGCATTTTCAAGGCCCAGGCCCTCGGCAAGCGGCTTGCGCCCCACGGCGACCAGAACGGCTTCACAGGTTTGCTCGGATGCTTCCCCGTCGGTATCCATGGCGACCCTGACGGTCTTCTTGCGAACTTTTGCCCCGGTAACCCGGGTTTTCAGTTTAAACTCCATTCCCTGTTTTTTCAGAATCCGCAGCAGGCGGCGGGATAATTGACTGTCCATGCTGCCGGCGATGTGATCGGTCATTTCAACAACGGTGACTCTGGATCCCAGCCGCGACCAGACAGAACCCAGTTCCAGGCCGATATAGCCGCCCCCCACGATAAGCAGGCGGCCGGGCACCTTGTCAAAGGCCAGGGCTTCAGTCGATGTAACGATAAACCGGCCGTCAAAGGCAAGGCCCTCAAGTGCCGCAGGACGGCTTCCGGTGGCAAGCAGGATTTTTTCGGCCTCGACGCGCCGATTGCCCTGCCCGCTTTCCACGTTTACCCGGGCGGTGTTATCAAGGCTCGCCGTGCCATGGATCATATCGACATTGCCGGCTTTGAGCAGATCTGCCACATTGTCGGTAAGCGCCTGCACCACCGCGTCCTTTCTTTTCATCATGGCCTTTAAATCGATCTCCGGGGCGCCCACGGAGATGCCGTGCTCCTTGAAGGAATTGGCAGCCAAGAAAGCGTGTTCAGAGGAATCCAGCAGCGCCTTGCTCGGTATGCACCCATAATTGAGACACACCCCGCCGGGGCGCTCAAACTTGTCGATACAGCACACCTTCATGCCCAGCTGGGCCGCCCGGGCAGCCGCCACGTATCCGCCCGGACCGGCGCCGATGACTGCCAGGTCGTAACGGGTTTGCTCTGCCATTGTCATATCTCCATGATCATGCGTTCAGGCGTTTCGATAAACTCCTTGATCCGCCGCAGACAGTTAACAGCATCTTTTCCGTCCACAATGCGGTGATCATAGCTGAGTGCCACGTACATCATGGGCCGGATGACCACCTCACCGTCCACGGCCACGGGCCGGTCTTCGATTTTATGCATGCCCAGAATTGCGCTCTGGGGCATATTCAAAATCGGCGTGCTCAGCAGGGAACCGTAAATACCGCCGTTGGTGATGGTAAACGTGCCGCCCTCCAATTCGGAAAGGGTAATGCGGTTTTGGCTGACCCGCTCGGCAAAATCCCCGATCGCGGACTCGATTTCGGCAAAGCCGATCTTGTCGGCATTCCGGATGACCGGCACCACGAGTCCCTTTTCCGCGCCAATGGCAATCCCGATATGATAGTAGTGCTGATAGACGATCTCCTCGCCGTCAATGCGGGCGTTGATCTCCGGGAATTCTTTCAGTGCCGACACCACGGCCTTTACAAAAAACGACATGTATCCGAGAGCCACCCCGTAGGTCTTGGAGAAAGTTTCCTTGTACCGCTGCCGAAGTGTTTTGACCCGGCTCATATCGATTTCGTTAAACGTGGTCAGCATTGCCGTGTTCTGCTTGGCCTCGAGCATGTGCGCGGCAATGCGCTTGCGGATCGGAGACATGGGCTTTCGGGTAACCGCATCCGGGCCCGGTTCAGGGACTGCCGTTTTTTCCTCCGTGCCGTCTTTGCCTGCTTTGGTAGATTTCCGGGACTCCCGGGCCGCTTCTTCCTGCCGGGGCGCCTTTTCGGCGGCATCTGATTCCAGATAGGCAATTACGTCGCCCTTGGTGATCTGGCCGCCGGGTCCGGTGCCGCTGATCTTCGCGGCATCCACGCCTTTTTCACTGATCAGCCGACGAACAGAAGGCGGCAATACCGGTGTTTTTGTATCTTCTGCCGCTTCTGCTGTCTGCTGAGCCGGTTGCTGCCGGCGCGCTTCTTTGCGCTCCGGTTCGGCCGCAGCTTCTTTTTCGGGGGCGGGCGCCGCAGGTGCCGCTTCTTCGCCTTGCTGTCGGCCAACCGCTTGGCCCTCCTTTTCAGTCGGCTGCTGTTCGGCCGCAGCCGTGTCAATGCGGCCCACCACTTTGCCGATTTCCACGGTTTCGCCCGCCTCGACCAGGATCTCCAATTTGCCGCCCTCATCTGCAGGCACTTCAAGGGTGACCTTGTCGGTTTCAATGACAAAAAGGAGCTCGTCCTTTTTCACCGCGTCTCCCTCGGATTTATACCATTCAGCCAGCAGGGCTTCCTTCACGGATTCGCCGACCTCGGGCACTTTAATGTCAACTTTCATGTCGCCTCCTTCAGGCTTATAGACTTGCTCCGCTTTTCCGGCGGTTCCGGGTGATTTCGCACCACTTGCTGCAATGCCTGATTTCAAGAATTCATTTTCTCAGCACCCGGTCGATCAGCTCCTCCTGCTGTTGCTTGTGCACGTGGTGATACCCGGTCGCCGTGCTGGCAGCAACGTTACGGCCGATATAAGACGGGGCGCGGGAGAAATGCTTTTGAAAAAGGGGTCGGATATAATTCCAGGCGCCCATGTTGGCAGGTTCTTCCTGCGCCCATACCCAGTCAGAGCAGTCTTTGTACCCGGCAATAACGGACTGAAGGGCCTTTTCGGGAAAGGGGTAGAGCTGCTCGATACGGATGATCGCCACGTTTTTTTCTCCGCCCTCCCGGCGGGCCGCAAACAGTTCATAAGCCAGCTTCCCGGATACAAAGACCGCCCGTTCCGGTTTATCGGGCGCTTCAAAATCGGCCAGAACCTGGCGGAAGCCGCCGGCTGCCAGGTCATCGAAGGCAGATACGGCCTCCGGATGCCGCAGCAGGCTTTTGGGCGTGAAAATCACCAGGGGCTTTCGGATTTTTCCCGCTGCCTGACCCAGCAGCAGGTGATAATACTGTGCAGGCGTGCTCGGGTTGCATACAAAGATGTTCTCATCGGCAGCGAGCTGCAAAAACCTTTCTATCCGTGCGCTGGAATGGTCCGGCCCCTGTCCTTCATAACCATGGGGTAAAAGCAGCACCAGTCCGCTCCGGCATCCCCATTTGGCTTCTCCGCTGGCAATGTAGAGGTCGATGATGGCCTGGGCATTGTTGGCAAAATCACCGAACTGGGCCTCCCAGAGTGTCATCGCATCCGTCCGGATCAGCGAATATCCGTACTCAAAGCCAAGAGCCCCGGCCTCGGAGAGCAGGCTGTTGATGCACTCAAAACCCGCCTGATCTTCGGCCACGTGATTAAGGGGCACATACGGGCGACTGGTTGCCGTATCAAACCACACGCTGTGGCGCTGACTGAATGTTCCCCGCTGGCTGTCCTGCCCGGCAAGACGAACCGGTATCCCATGGCTGGCAATGACGGCAAATGCCAGGGCCTCTGCGTTGGCCCAGTCGATATTTTTCCCGTTTTTTACGGCAGCCAGGCGTTTTTCCATCAATTTTTCCAGCTTGCGGTGCATTTGAAAACCCTCCGGCACGGAATTGAGCGATTCTGCCAGATTTTTGAGAAAATCCGCATCTACCCGGATATCCGCCGGGATTGTTTCCGTCAAAGGCTGCGGTCCTGATTCGCGGTCTTCCGGACCGGTATCAGCAGCCTCCTGCTGCGGTTGTTTCTGTGTTGCCTGATCATAGGCCTCCTGAATACATCGGCTGGTCTGCTCGCGCATGTTTTCTATGGATTCATCGTCGATCACGCCTTCTTCTTTGAGCCGGTCCGCGTAGAGCTGATCCGGCGACGGCCGGTCCTTGATACGCGCATACATCTGCGGCTGGGTAAAATAGGGCTCGTCGCCTTCGTTGTGACCATAGCGGCGATAGCAGACCAGGTCGATGACCACGTCCTTGCCATAGGCCATTCGGTAGTCGCATGCCAGCTTAACGGTATGCACGGCCGCCTCGGGATTTTCGCCGTGGACGTGGAAAATCGGTATCATCAGGCTCTTGGCCATATCCGTGGGATAGCGCGTGGATCGCAGGTCCTCGGGCAGGGCGGTGTAGCCGATCTGGTTGTTGATAACAATATGAAGGGTCCCGCCGGTAAAATACCCGTCAAGCTGTGACATGTTCAGGGTTTCTGCAGTAATGCCCTGGCCGGAGAAGGCCGCATCGCCGTGCAGCAGCAGGGGCATCACCCGCCGGGTGGTTTGCGGCCCCAGAATATCGAGCCGCGCCCGGGCCATGCCCTCGACCACCGGGTTAACAGATTCCAGGTGACTGGGATTGTCCGCCATGATCACATCCAGCAGCCTTCCCCCGGGCGTGGTGACAGACCCGTGGAAACCCTGGTGGTACTTGACATCCCCGGCACCCACCTGTGCTTCGGGATTATGCTGGTCTTCAAACTCCCGGATCACTTTCTCGTAAGGCTTGCCCAAAAGATTTGTCTGCACGTTCAGCCGTCCCCGGTGGGTCATGCCGAGCATGATCTCACGGCAGTCGTGGGTTTCTGCGCTATGGACAAACAGGGCATCTATCATCGGGATCATGACATCGGCGCCCTCGGCGCTGAAACGCTTCTGGCCCAAATATTTGCGATGAATAAACTGCTCAAAGCCCGCGGCCGCGATAAGCTTTTGCAGGATTCGTGTTTTTTCTTCCTTTGACAATACCGGCCGGTTCTGCGTGGATTCCATGCGATTTCTCAGCCACCTGCGCTCATCCGGGTCCTGCAGGTGCATGTATTCCACGCCCACCGATCCGCAATACGTCTGGCGCAGGTGGCTTACAAGCTCTTTGAGCGTTATTCTTGAATCCAGGTTTTCCGGCAGACCCGGGGCATGAAACCGGCGATTCATATCGCTGTCCGTGAGGCCGAATGCCCCGGGGTTCAGCAGGGGATGATCCGTGGGGCATGCCGCAAGCGGATCCAGGCATGAAAGCAGGTGTCCGATATCCCGGTAACGATAAACCAGGGCCTCGACCATGGACTGCTTTCTTACCGATTCCGCGTCGCAGGGCTCGCATTCGGATTCAGACGGTTCCGGCATTTCGGATCGTCCCAGTTCAAAGCCCTGGAAGAAAAACTGCCAGTCCCTGCTCACGGCATCCGGATCGTTTTTCCAGCGCTCGTACATGGCTTCCATATATTGGGCGCTCAACGGTCCGGTATAGCGCATTATACCTCCTGTCCATCTGCCGGATTTTGATTGCAAGCCTTTCGGCTCCGGCAGGCGCCGGTCGTGTTTTCTGTCATGAAGGTGATTTTATGCTTTTCAGGGCTTCAATGGTATGGTCGGGATCCGGCCGAACCGTATAGTCTGCACTGACTTCCGCATAGAAAATCGTTTTGTCCATATCGATAATATACCGGGCAGACATGGGAAGATCCCAGGAACCGTCATCATTGCTTTTGTCCACGTGGATGCCGAACTGCTGATACACCTTTTTCAGATCATCCGGCACCGTGTACACCAAGCCGTATTGCCTGGCGACCTGGCTTGCCGAATCTATCAGCAATTCCATTGTCAGCCCCTTTTTTTCGGCAAACTGGCGGGAGGCCTCGGCACTCTGGGGGGAAATCATGATCAGGGAAGCGCCCAGATCCTGAATTTCCTGATGCGCCGCTTCCAGAGCTTCCAGCTCCAGATTGCAGAACGGTCACCACCCGCCCCGATAAAATCCAAGCACCACCGGGCCGTTTTCCAGTTTTTCCGAAAGTCTTATCTTTTGTCCGCTGTAATTGTTCAAGGAAAAATCCGGCGCCGTGTCGCCCCGGGCCTTGACCCGGCTGAGAATGCCGGACTGCGCCAGTTGCTGGGTCGCCTTGTGCATGACTTCCACGGCCTCCTTGGGCGCGGCGGATTCGAGCTGCTGTCTTTGTGCATCGAGTTTGTCCTGCAGGCTCATTTTCCCCTCCTTTTGTTATTCCGGGTTAGAAAACTTTCTCTTTTTTTATTGTAAGCATGCAGATCCGGGTTCACAAAAATTGTGCATGCTTTGTCTGAACTTCGGCGCACAAATAAGGAAATGCTTTTTTGCCCGTGTATGCCGTGTTCTTTGAAGTCGTCTTTTACTTTTTTATCAACTCATTGAAAATGTTTATTTTTTCAGCTGCCTGCTGGGGTCACCGGCTTCACCCGATCCACCGTGAGCGTGGCCACATCCCAATTTTTCTCGACTCTGCCGGAAAGCATATACGGGCGCCCCGGCTCGAGCAGATGGCAAAAGCGATTGTAAACCCGCGGGAAAAACGTGGTTTCCACAATGCCGGTTTCGTCTTCAAACGTGACAAACTTCATGGGGTCGCCCTTTTTGGACAAAACCGTCTTGCCGGTAATCAGCCAGCCGGCAAATCGAACCTGCCTGCCTGTGTGATTTGCAATATGCCATGCCTTGACAAGGTTCTGATTTTTCAGCCGCTCAGAGATCAGAGACATGGGATGGCGGACGCACAAAAAGCCAAGTACGGCAAACTCGCGGCGCAAACGCTGATGCGGATCATCCGCAGGCAGATCCGGCACGGCCGGCGGTGCGGGATCTGCAAACAGGGAAATCTCGGCATTTTGACGGCAGCGCGTTTTCTGCCATGCGGAAAACTGCCAGAGCAGAGCGGCCCGGTGTTTTTCCTGGGAAAAGCAGTCCAGGGCGCCGCTGTGGATCAGGGCCCGGGCCTCGGCTTCATCCGGGCTGACGCGCTCGAAAAAATCAACGGCGTGGGAGAACCTGCGGCGGTTGCGCTGCCTTATGATGCGCTCACGGGTGGTTTCTGAAAGATCCCGGATCGACAAAAACCCCACGCGCAGGGTGCGGTCCCGGCCGGTCCACCGCACACGGCTTTTTTCCGCGTCCGGGGGCAAAATGGTCAGTCCCATGCGCCGGGCCTCGGACACGTAGGCAAACGTGGAATAGAATCCTCCCTGGTTGCTGATCACCGCGGCCATGAACTCGGCCGGAAAATGCGTCTTCAGATACGCGGCCTGAAAAGAAACCCGCGCATACGAGGCGCTGTGCGGCTTGCAGAAAGAATACCCGCTGAAACTCATGATCATGCGCCAGATGTTTTCAATCTCCGCATCATCGAGGCCTCTTTTTTTTGCCCCGGCGGCAAACCGCACATAATAATCTTGCAAATGGCGCTGCCGGTCCTTTTTGGACATGACCCGTCGCAGGCCGTCTGCCTCGGCATGGGAGAACCCGGCCACGGACACGGCCGTGCGCGAAACATCTTCCTGAAAGACCATCAGGCCGTACGTCTCGTTTAGCACATCGGTCATCCGCGGATGTATCGGCTCCCAGGACCCGCCGTGCAGACGCCGGATGTATTCCTGGATCACCTCGTTTGCCGCCGGCCGGATAATCGAGGAATGGATCACCAGGTGCGTAAAATCCCCGACCCGGGTTTTTTCCTGCAAAAGCCGCATGGCCGGGCTTTCAATGTAAAAGCATCCCATGGTATCGCCCCGGGCAAGCGCATTTCGGGTGGCACCATCTTCTTCGGGCACCCAGGCCTGCTCATTAAACGCCGCGCCGTTTTCCCGCATGTTGGCCAGGACGTCCCGGATCACCCCGAGGCTGCGGTTTCCCAGCAGATCGATCTTGACCAGCCCGGCGTCCTCCACCCCGTCTTTTTCCCACTGCACCATTGGCACGCCTTTTGGCGCATGCTGCACCGGCGCGTAGGTATCGATGCACAACCGCGTGATCACCACCCCGCCCGGATGCAGCGAGAGATAGCGCGGCAGCCCGGTAATCCGCCGGGCAGTACAAAGGATCTCCGGCCAGGGCGCGGACAAGTCCGTACCCCGCATGCGCGGATGCGCGGCCAGGTGCTGCAGCCAGTTCTCATCGGAAATCCCGGCTTCCCACCGGCCGGGCAGCCCCCGGGTCACATGGCTGATCTCCCGATCCGTGAGCCCGAAGGCCCGGGCGGTTTCGCGAACCGCCATGCGCGGCTGAAAACACACATGGTTTGCCACCATGGCCGCGCGGCCCGCGTACCTGGATAGCACCCCGGAGATCACGCTGTCGCGCTCGTCCCAGGCAAAGTCCACGTCCATGTCCGGCGGATCTGCGCGGCCCGGGTTTAAAAAGCGCTCAAAATACAGGTTGTGACGGACCGGGCAGATATTGGTAATGCCCAGGCAATAGGCCACAAGGGATGCCGCCCCGGAACCGCGGCCGCAGGTGCGGGGGCTTTGCCGCACGATGTCTGCCACCACCAGGAAATACCCGCAAAACCCCATTTCTGCAATGATTTCAAGTTCACGGCAAAGCCTGCGGGCCACGGCCCCGGAGATCTCCCCGTAGCGCTGCCGGGCCCCTTCCCATGCGGCCTGCTGCAATCGTTTTGCCGCCTCTTCCGGGGGTGCCTGTTCATACGGCGGCATGACCCGCCCGAAATCCGGCCCGGTAAAGCAAAGGCGCTCTGCCAGGACATGGGTGTTCTCCACGGCCTCCGGGCAGACGGCAAACCGCTGCCGGTATTCGGCAGGCGAGGCCAGAAACGCCGCTTCCGGGGCTGTATCCCCGGGTCCCAGGCGGCCCGGGCACGTGTTTTTGGCAATGGCCCGCAGCATCCGGTGCAGGGGAAAATCGCCGGGTCGGAGAAAAAAGCTCTCCGGCACGGCAGCAAGCGGAACGTTTAAGCGCCGGGCGGTCCGCCGCAAAGGACTGGAGGCCCCGACAGGCCGTACCTGCATGGCGGCCGCGATATCCATGCCCGCATCATGGCAGATGCACAGCAGGTCCGGGTCGGCGGTGAGCACTACCAGGCCGTCTGCCAATTCCGGCAGCGCGGATTTCAGGCCAAATTCCGAGTCCGTGTGCCGCCGGGTGAGCAGGCGGCAGAGATTGGCATACCCGGATGCGTTTTTGACCAGGCATACCGCAGGGGTGGAAAAGCTGGGATCGGTGATTTGCGCGCCGATAATCGGCCGGAGGCCTTCGCGCCGGCAGGCGCTCACAAAGGACCAGAGCCCGCAGAGATTGTCCGTGTCAGTCAGGGCCAGCCGGTCATATCCCAGGGCTGCGGCGTGCCGGCAAAGCGCTTCAATGCCGGATGTGCCCTGCATGAAAGAATACCCGGAATGCACGCTGAGCGGAATCATCACGGCGCCATTGTCTGTCCCATGCACACCGCGCCCGCGCCAAAGCGCTGCCGGATGCGGTCCACGGCATGGATCACGGCGTCTCGTTTTTCCCGGACCGCCTGGTTTTCCGAAAACAGCTCCATCTGGACCTGCGTGCAAACCGGCCTGGCGCAGGTCACGCAAAACCGGCGCAGCCGCACCCGCCGCACCCAGGCCTTATCCAGAAGCGCCCGGCAAACCTCGAAAAGGGTGACATCATCGGCACAAGGCGGTTGCACGCCAAGCTGTCGGAAACAGCGCAGCCCGTCGGCATAGTCAATTGCCAGGGCGAGACTGCGCGCGGCCTTGCCCCGCTTTCGCAGTTCCGCCCCGATTTTTTCCGCCACCCGGTACATTGCAGGGGCTGCTGCAGTCGGATCATTGGCGCCGAGGCCGAACTCATGGGCGGCGCTGATCTTTGCGGCCTTCTCACCGGCGGGCCGCACCGGAGACGGATCAATGCCGTGTACCAGATCATGAATCAAACCGGCACGGCTGCCAAAAGGCACGGCCAGCTCGTCGGCTGTCAGGCCGGCCACCTGCCATACCTGCTGCAGGTTGAACTCGCAAAGCCGTGTCAGGTCTTCAGGCGCCAGGCCCGGGAGCAGATCCACCGGCAGGGGGGAAAGAAACGCACCCGCCGCACCCGGCCGGACCACATATTCGCCCGCCGGCTTGACCAGCCGGGTGGCCACCTTGGATACCAGCTTGTTTTCCGCCACCGCCCAGACCGGGCAAAGCCCGAGCCGTTGCCGAATGTGTCGGTACATGCGCCGGGCCGCATCTGCGGGCGGACCGAAAATCCGGCTGGTGCCGGTAACATCCACAAAGAAGTGCCCGTCGATGCGGCCTGTCTCCACAAGCGGGGAAAAGGCGAGCGCTTCCCGGAACAGCTCGGCCATGACCCGCTCGTAGCGCTCCGGGTGCGGCGGCAATACCGCGGCATCCGGGCACACCCGGAGTGCGCGGAACAACGGCATGGCCTTTCTCACCCCGGCCTGGTATGCCTCCTCGCTCATGTCAAACACGCTTGCCCGCGCGGCACCCTCGGGCGCAACAATCACGGGCCGCTTTTCCAGGCCGCGGTCTGCAAGGCGTTCCACAGCCACGGCAAAGTCGGTAATATTCAGGTGCACCACTGCACGCGGGCGATTCGGGCAAACAATGGATGCGGGCATGCCTACAACCTCTGCATGACCTCGGGACCGCGCTGGATCCCGATGACCTTGCCCTGCACCAGGACCTCGTCAAACCCGCAGCGCATGGGCTCGTATTCCGGGTTTTCCGGCTTGAGCAGGATATGATCGGAGCGGATGAAAAAACGCTTGACCGTGGCTTCCTCGCTGCTGATGAGCGCGGCCACGATTTCCCCGTCCACCGCGTACTGCCGGGGCCGGCAGACCGCCAGGTCTCCGTGGAGAATGCCGGCGCCGGTCATGGAATCGCCCTTGACGCGCAGGGCAAAAAGATTGGCATCCTTGTACACCGCGGCATCCACCAGGATGCTTTCCTCCCACTCCTGCTGGGCATACATTGGCAGTCCGGCCGTGATCCGGCCGATAACCGGCACCTCGCAAAATCGCTGGATTCCCGCCGGCTGCCCGGTCCGGTTGAGCAGATGGATGCGCCGGCCGTATCGTCCTTCCCGCCGCACCAGTCCTTTTTCCTCCAGGCGCGCCAGGGTCTGGGCCACGGCCGTGTGGCTCACGCCCAGGTCTGCCGCAGCCTGCCGCAGGGAAGGAGATGTGCCCGACGCATTGATGTGGGATTGGAGATAATCCAGCAGTTGCTGCTGCTTGAAAGTTAATTCCCTTTGCATGGGACCTCCGGTGCTGCTTCATGGTTTTAAAAAAACATAACCGGAGAAAATGTAAATGTCAATGTAAATTTTGTATAGGTATAAGTAAAGAATACGACCCGAAAAAAAGCCGCCCCTGGGTTCAAGGGCGGCTGGTTTTTCCGCGGAAATTTCGGAGGGTTTGCCGATTTTTAAAATACAAATGGATGTTATCTTTTCAAAAAGAATTGTTTTTAAAAATCTGAAACGCTCAATTTAGGTTGAAGAAAGGAAATCCGAAACCGCCTTGGCTGATCGGCGGTGCGAAAAAGGAGTTTCCTCGCTCCAGGAGCCT
>JBKHJS010000027.1:0-19881 GCA_046537995.1 Desulfobacterales bacterium | reverse complement strand
AAAAAAGCATCAGGCTTCGAGGGTGTTCGCAGGGTCGCCCCTGCGTATCTACTGGTTCAGCAGTTTCCGGATCTCAGTGCTGTCGTATTTTCCGGCAGGGGTAACCGGGATTTGATCCACAATCCGGATGCGCCGGGGAACGGCATAGTCGGGAATGCGATGCCGGAGATGGCGGCGGATTTCGTTGCTGCTGATACTTGCGGCCACCAGCGCCAGGATTTCGTTTCCCCGGGTGCTTTCGTTTTCAGCGCAGATTACTGCGGCGTCTGTCACAGACGGCATACCGGCAATCGCGGAGCTTACTTCCTCGAGATCCACACGCTTGCCGCCCACCTTGACAATCCGGTCGGCCCGGCCGGCCAACTCAAAGCAGTTGGGCCCCACAGCTTTTACCCTGTCGCTTGTGACAAAAAAACCCGCTGCGTCCACGGGAAGTTCCGGAGAAATGAAATCCGAGCGGATCGCCAGCAGCCCATCTGCGATTTTCCATTCAATGCAGTCAAAGGGCGTGAAATGCGGCTGGTCATGGGTGCACAGCCGGGTGGCAATACCGCCGGTCTCGGTGGAGCCGAAGACTTCGGTGATTCCGAGTCCGGTCTGCCGGTAAAAATACCGGCTGTCTGCTGCTTCGAGCCTGGCTGCAGATGAAAGCGCATATCGCAGCCCTTCTGCCGTAAACTCCGTGCCGGCAAGCATTTTGTAATGAAGGGGAATGCTTACAAGAATGCTTGCCCGGTCCCGGCTGACTGCCTTCTGGATTTCCCGGGGATAGGTCAGCTCCCCGTCAATAATTGATGCACCCGCCACCAACGGCGTGAGCACCGAGAACAAAAGTCCGTAAATATGGTATGCCGGCACGGTTGCGGCAAATCGGTCTTCCGGGGTTGCGGCCAGCTTTTGCGCATGATAGATTGCTTCGCCCAACAGGTTGCCGATGGTTTTGGACCAGGTGCGGGGCGCCCGGGTGGAGCCGCCGGTAAAGAGCTTGACAAACACGCTGTCTGGATCGCGCATGCCGGCGCGTGTCAGTACGCCTTTGCCCGCGGTTTTCGGATCCGGCAAAATGGCTTCCACGCCGGCGGGCAGTTCTATGGAGCCGTCTGCAATGGCTTTTGAAAATCCATGGGCCTGGTGTGTCCGGTCAAGCACCTCGGCTGAGAAGGAATAGGGGATCACGAGGGTGACCGGCCGGGTAAGGGCTGCGAGAAGGGCTGCGGCCACAACCGCCCGGTCGGTTGCGCAGAGGCAGACGGTTTCGGGGTTATCCGCGGAAAAATGGCGATGCTGAAGATCCCCGGCCATGGCATAGACCGCCTCGTAGGTGTATCCGGACAGAATGTAGGGATGCCCGGGATCTGCCGGGCCGGCTGCGATATTTGCCAGGTGTTTGAAAAAAGACGGTACTTTCATAAACCATGCCGTTGCTTCATGTGGATTTTCGTGTGAGGCCTTTTTTTGTTTGCCGCGGCCGAATCGGATATAATATATTGCATCCCAAGTTTCAAGTGCTTATCATTCGAAAAACTTGTATGCACAGGAGGTTTGTTTGGGTCTGTCCAGGTTTGTGGCCAAGCAGCTGGTGAAGACCGGCTTTGCGCGAAGGGCTGTGCAGGAATGTGCGGATTTGCGCATTTTCCGCCAGAAACCCTCAGGAAGGGCAATTGCCGGTCTGATCAGCATTGGTGTGAGCTATGTTGCCTGCTGGCCGGTGATAAGCGGCTTGAGCGTTTTTGCCGTATATATCCGCCAGCCCCTGCTGATTGTGATCGGCGGGCCGGTCATCTGGACCGCAACCCATTTTCTGTGCATGTTCGGCATGTACCTGGCCGGGGCGGATCATTCAAAAGCGCTTGTAAAGTATCTTGTGCGCGTATTTGTCGAACGGCACGTGCCTGACAAGCTGCCGGAACAGAACTTATATTCATAAGATCTTGACAATCCCGGTTTGTTCCCCGTTTTCCGCTTTTTTCCATGCCTGTTTATCTCTGTGCTTTGTTTGTATACACATCATGTACAAGGCTTGTGCACGAAATGCCTGAAAGCCTGCTGGTGTTTGCTGAAATCGCCGGTTTGAAAGGGATACTTAAATAATTTAAAAAACAAATACTTATATTGAATCAGGCTGATTTGGCACATTTCTTGTATACCTCCTAAATGCATCCGGATACGGATGCAAAAAAACTGTCCTTTGAATATCTTGAAAGCCTTGCCTGCAGCCGTTTTTGGCGCCTGCAGGCCCTGTGTACAGTCTTTTTGAACTTAAATGAATCCTTTTTTGGAGGTTATTATGGAAAATACCCGAACAGCTGTTGTTTTTCCCGGTCAAGGGACCCAGCGTCCGGGAATGGGCAAGGATTTTTACGACAACGTGGAAATCAGCCGCAGAACCTTTGAAGAGGCATCCGACATTCTGGGATGGGATGTGGGTGCCATGTGTTTTGGTGAAGACGAACGTATCAATCTGACCGAATTCGCACAGCCCTGTATCCTGGCCACTGAAATTGCCATGCTGCGCGGACTGCAGAACCTGTACGGGTTTTCTCCGGATTATTTCGGCGGTCACAGCCTGGGTGAGTACACGGCGTTGGTGGCAGCCGGGGCCATGCCTTTTGCAGACGCCCTCCAGATCGTGGAAACCCGGGGACACCTGATGCAGCAGGCCTCTCCGCCCGGCCAGGGCGCCATGGCAGCCGTGATTGCAAGGAACCTGGATATCGGCCGAATCCGGGAGCTTCTCTCGGATTTGCCGCTGGATGTGGCCAATATCAACTCCACCGACCAGGTAGTGATCAGCGGACAGGCCGACAGCATGGAAGCGGCCCGCGCGCTGCTGGAACAGGCCATGGGCGGGGAGGAAAACCTGCGTTTTGTCCAGTTAAACGTCAGCGCCCCGTTTCACAGCCGATTCATGAACGCGATCAAGGACAAGTTCCGCGAGGTGTTAAACGCGATTGCCGCGCACCTGAATTCCAAGAATGCGGCCTGTGTCACCTCCAACTATACGGGCTTGTTTCATTCGGCCATGACCGCAAACGTGATCGAGGCGCTGGTGGCTCAGTTGAGCGGCTCGGTGAAATGGCGGGACAACATGTGCGCCCTGGCGGAAAAGTCCCACAGAATTTACGAGATCGGGCCGAACCGGCCTTTGAAGAACTTTTTCCGCAGCCTGGACATCAACTGCCGTTCCATTACCTCGTTTTCAGCCGCACAAAGGGAGTTTGCCGCATGATCCGATTCAAGGAAAACTGGTGGGCGGTGATTATCGGGGGATCGAGCGGATTCGGCCTGGCGGCCGCAAAGAAACTGTCCGCCTGCGGGATGAACATTTGCATTGTCCATCGCGACCGCCGCAGTGCAATGAAGCGAATCGAACCCGAATTCGACTTGCTTCGTCAAAGCGGGGTTGAAGTGCTGACCTTCAACCTGGACGGGCTTTCCGCAGACGGTCGGAGCCGGGTACTGGATGAACTCGGGGAGAAGCTCGGAGACTCGGGCGGCGTCCGGCTTTTTTTGCACAGCGTGGCTTTCGGCAATCTCAAGCTGCTGGGCCCGTATCCCGGGTCTTCGGCTCCCGCGGCCGCCCGGGCGAAAATCGCAGAAGACGCCGGCCTGTCTGCCCGGCGCGTGGACGAAATTATCAGCAATGCGTTTGACGAGGGGTACAACGCTTTTTATACGCTTGTGGATGATGCTTCGGATTACAGCAACAATCAGTTTCTGGGATCCGAGGATTTTTCCCGTACGCTGCATGCCATGGGATATAATATCGTGGAATGGGTGCAGGACATGCTCGGCAGGAAGTTTTTCGCCGGGGATGCCCGGGTTCTGGGCCTGACCAGCGAGGGCAACAGCGTTGCATGGAAGGGCTATGCAGCCATTTCCGCGGCCAAGGCGGTCCTGGAGTCCGTATCCAGGGCCATGGCCGTGGAATTTGCGCCCTGGGGCATACGGTCCAACATCATCCAGGCCGGCATTACCGATACCCCGGCCTTAAAGGCCATACCCGGCAGCGACCGGATCCGGGCCCAGGCCGTTCTGCGAAATCCTTTTGGCCGCCTGACCACGCCCGAAGACATTGCCAACGTGATATGTCTGCTGTGCATGGATGAGGCCGCCTGGATCAACGGCGCGCTCATCTGTGCCGACGGCGGTGAGAGGGTCGGGTAGGAATGCTTTATCTGCATGGTCTGGGTCATTTTTACCCTGAAAATGTGATAACCAACCGGTTTATCAGCGAGCTGGACATCGGCAGCGATGAGCAGTGGATTATGGAACGGGTGGGCATTGCCGCCCGGCATACATCCCTGCCGCTGGATTATATCCGGACGACCAGAAACCGTGATCCGCGCGCCGCCTCCGAGGCCAGCCTGCATACCCGGGCCGGGACCGGGGCTGCGGCCGCGAAAATGGCCATGGACAGGGCCGGGATTTGTCCGGCGGATATCGGGATGGTCATATCGGGCACCTCCACGCCGCGTTATACCATCCCGGCAGAGGCCTCTGTGATCGGAGGCGAGCTGGGTATCGAGGCGCCCTGTTTTGATGTCAACGCGGCCTGTTCCACCTTCGGAGTACAGCTTTCGATTCTGGGCGCCATGGCGCCGGGGCAGACCCCGTCGTTTATCCTGGTGGTCAATCCGGAAAATTATACACACGTGGTGGACTACTCGGACCGCCGGGTGGCCCCGCTGTTTGGCGACGGATCCAGCGCTGCGGTGGTTTCCTCACGCGAGCGGGCAGATAAGCGCTTTGAAGCCTTTTCGTACGGATCCCGCCCGGATGCCTGGGGCAAGGTCCGCATTGCGCAGGGGTGGCATTTTTATCAGGACGGCAGCTACGTGCAGCGATTTGCCATTCGAAAGGCCACCGAAGGGGTGCAGCACCTGCAGGCGCAGTATTCGGAAAGCAAAGACCGGATAAAATTCGTGGGTCACCAGGCCAACCTCATGATGTTAAATACGGTCTGCCGCAGGTGCGGTATTCCGGAGTCCCGGCACGTGCACAATGTCGCGGATTACGGAAATACCGGATGTTCGAGCGCCCCCGGGGTTTTGAGCCAGCACTGGGACGATTTTTCCCCGGGTGATCATTTTGCCATGGCCGTGGTCGGATCCGGTCTGACCTGGGCGCATACAATGCTGAAAGTGGACCCGGAGGAATAACAATCAATGAAATACACGGACTTTCTTCAACAGGACAGCTTTGATCTCCGGGATCTGATTGCGTTCTCATATGGCCGCCTCATCGACGATCCACCCGAGGGCCTGGATGCCAGGCTTCCGGCGCCGCCTTTTCTCATGGTTGACCGGATTGTGGAATTGTCCAGCAACGGCAACAAGGGCAAAATCGTGGCCGAGCAGGATATCCGCCTGGATGCATGGTATTTTCAGTGCCATTTCAAGGACGACCCGGTACAGCCGGGGTGCCTCGGCGTGGATGCCGTATGGCAGCTTCTGGGATTTTACGGTGTCTGGCGCGGAGCCGTGGGCGCGGGCCGGGCCCTGGGATGCGAGGAAGTGGTTTTCAACGGCCAGATCCGGCCCCATACCCGGGCGGTCCGGTTTGAAATCGACGTGATCCGCTTTCGGCAGATGAAAAACAACGAAACCAGTATCGTGATTGCAAACGCGGAAATCCGGGCTGATGACAAGTCCGTGGCCACGGTGAAAAAGGCCCGGTCCGGCATTTTCAGGGGCATTGCCTATAAAAATTATCCCTATCCGGAAGCCTGAGTCAAGTGGGGCGCATGGTCACTCAACAGATGAATATCATCGCGAAGCACACGAAGGATAACGGTTTCGTAAGAAGTTTTTATTCCGCCGCCGCGGTATTTTTGCAGAAAGCAAATCCGGGAACGCCTTGGCTGACCGGCGGCGCGAAAAAGGAGTTTCCTCGCTCCAGGAGCCTCTTCGAGACTCGATTTCCGCTCGGCAACCTGCTTTTCCGCGCCGCGGTCAGGGCAACAAAGTACAATTTCCTTTGAGCGCAAAAAAGCGATTTCCCTGGAAGTCGATTTTGCGAAGTCATCAGGGGTATAATAAACAAAAAAATAAATTCTTCTTGCGCTTCGTGAGGTTCTTCGTGCCCTTCGTGGTTATAGCGGCGTTTTCAAAGAGGTGATAAACGAGATGACAGATACAAACTCTCAAAAAGACAATAGACCGGTTGCAGTTGTTACCGGCGGGGCCGGGGCAATCGGCGCGGCCTGCTGCCGGGCGCTTCACGGGCAGGGATTTTGCGTGGGGGTCCATTTCCGCAAAAGCCGGCAGCCGGCAGAGGCGCTTTGCGCAGAAATGGATCCGGACGGATTCCCGCTGCAGGCCGACCTGGAGGAACCCGGGCAGATTGATGCCATGGTCGATCATATCAAAAAGGAATTCGGCCGGGTGGATGTGCTGGTCAACAATGCGGGGTTTTCGGTGAATGACACGATTTCCTCCATGAAGCTTGCCGATTTTGACGCCCAGCGCGCCGTGCTGCGGGGGGCCTGGTATTTGACCAAGCGGGTTCTGCGGGTATTCATGATCCGTCGCTCGGCCGGCCGGATTATCAATATATCCAGCGTGGTGGGACATACGGGCAATGCCGGGCAGATCCCCTATACCATGGAGAAGGCTGCCACGGATGCCATGACCAAGTCTTTGGCAAAGGAGCTGGCCGGCCGCGATATCCTGGTCAATTCCGTGGCCCCGGGCTTTATTGAAACGGAAATGACAGGCGTGCTTTCCGAAGAATGGCAGCAGCGGATTTTGAGCGCCGTTCCCCTGGGCCGCATGGGCCGCCCGGAGGAAGTGGCCGAGGTGGTGGCATTTCTCGCCTCGGGGGCGGGCTATGTCCACGGCAGTGTCATTCATGTCAACGGGGGGATGTACGGTGGATAATGCGGAGATAAAAGAACAAATCCTGGATCTGATCCCCCAGCAGCGGCCGTTTCGGTTTATCGACGCGATTCTTGAAGTCGATGACAGCAAAATTATCGCTGCATACCGGTTCCGAGAGGACGAATACTTTTATGCGGGCCATTTTCCGGGCCACCCGGTGACCCCGGGTGTGATCCTGATTGAAACCATGGCCCAGGCCGGCGTGGTGGCTCTGGGACTGTCGGTGCTGCTGCATCAGAACATGCCGGTCGAACAGATCCGGGAAATGAAAACGCTGTTTACCTTTGCCGAATCCGTGGAATTTACAGGTATGGTCCGGCCCGGGGAAAACGTTTTAATTTTTGGTGAAAAAATTTATTTCCGAAAGGGCAGCATTAAAACCAGGGCGGAAATCACGCGGGAAAGCGGCCAGTCCGTGTGTACCGGCGTGCTTATGGGAACAGGAGTCAAGCTTGATGCAAAATAGAGTCGTTATTACGGGAATGGGCGTGGTTAGCCCGAATGCCATCGGCCTGGCGGATTTCACGCAGGCCCTGCGCGAAGGCCGCTCCGGGATACGGTTTATTCCCAGGCTCGAGGAGTTGAAATTCGCCTGCCGGATCGGCGGCATTCCCCCGAATTTTGATGGGGTCTGCGGCGATTATTTCAACAATCACCGGCAGCAGTCGTTTTTAAGCGAAACCATCCGGTATGCGGGGGCCGCATCGATTGACGCGTGGAAGGATGCGGGACTTGCAATACGCGGCGACGAAGATCCTCCGGATTGGGATTCCGGAACGGTCTTTGGATGCGGCATCTCCGACATGGAGGTCATTGCCACCGAGGTGGTGCCCACGGTCAATGCCGGCAAGGTCCGCAGGCTCGGCACCCGGGTGGTGGAACGCGTGATGGGCAGCGGTACCAGCGCCCGCATCGGCGGTCTGCTTGGCCTTGGCAACCAGGTGACTTCGAATTCTTCTGCCTGCAGCACCGGTTCGGAGGCGGTGGTTGAGGCTGTAAGGAAAATCCGCTCCGGTCTTGCCAAAAGAATGGTGGCCGGGGGTGCGGAAGGCGCTTCTCCGTATACATGGAGCGGGTTTGATTCCATGCGGGTCCTGGCGCGCAAATTCAACGAAGCCCCGGAAAACGGATCCCGGCCCATGAGCGCCACAGCCAATGGATTTGTGCCGGGCGCGGGTGCGGCCGCCATGCTCCTGGAGGACCTGGCTACGGCCCTGGCCCGGGGTGCACGGATTTACGCCGAGGTCACTGGCGTGATGACCAATTCCGGGGGCCACCGCAACGGCGGTTCCATGACTGCCCCGAATCCAGAAGGCGTGCAGCGCTGCATCCGGGGGGCAATTGCGGATGCCGGCGTTGGCGCAGAAGAAATTGACGCCATCAACGGTCATCTGACCGCGACATTTGCCGATCCCCACGAGGTCAAAAACTGGGCGGCCGCCCTGGAGGTGCAGCCGGATCAACTGCCCTGGATCAATTCCACCAAATCGATGATCGGCCACTGCCTGGGTGCGGCCGGCGCCATTGAAACCGTGGCCGCCGTGCTGGAACTCGACCGGGGATTTCTTCACCCCTCGATCAACTGTGAAGATCTTCACCCGGAACTCGAAGCCTTTGCCGACCGGGTGGTCCGCGAGTACAAGCAGGCCCCGGAGGTAAAGACCATGGCCAAGGCCTGCTTCGGGTTCGGGGATGTCAACTCCTGTCTGATACTTCGGAAGTGGGATGGCGCGTGACGTGTGATGGGTGATGAGTTATGGGAAATACACCGGGCCCGGGAAGTTTTTTATTTTAAAAAGGCCGTGGAAGTCTTAAATTTTTTAATAGAAACCGTGGTAAAATAAAAATTTTGGAGGAAGTAAAAATGGATAAAGAACAGATTTTCAACGAGGTCGTCGGGATTATCAAGGACTATGTCAAGGATCCGTCCAGGCTGGAAAACGTCAGCATGGAAACCTCCATCCTCGAGGACCTCAAGGTGAATTCCGCAAGACTGGTGGATATCATCATTGCCTTTGAGGACACCTTTGACGTGGAAATCGAGGACGATGACGCAGATAACATCCGTACCATCGGGGATGCGGTCAATTACATCGCCGGCAAGGTGGGCACGGATCAGACTGTGTAATCATCCATGGACGATTCGATCAAACAGTCCCTGGACTTTCAGGAGGCCATGGGCCGTCTGGCGGTATTGTTTACCGCGCCGCTGCTCTTTATTGCCATCAAGCTGGCCGGCTACCGGATCCGGGACTTAAGGCAAATCCGGCGTCAGGTCGATCAACTCATGCGGCGGCACAGCGGTCCGTGGCTGATATGCGCCAATCACCTGACCTTAATTGACTCGTTTATCCTGGCCTATGCCATGTTCCCGGCATACCGGTACATGATTCACTTTCACCTGGTGCCTTGGAACATGCCCGAGGCCATGAATTTTAACCAAAATCTGGTGGTTGGCGGATTGTGCTACCTGACCAAGTGCATTCCGGTGACCCGAGGCGGGGACCGGGATGTGGTCCGGCAGAGCCTGGAAAAATGCGTCCGGCTGCTGGACAAGGGGGAGAACCTGATGATTTTTCCCGAGGGCACCCGTTCGCGCACCGGGCGGGTCAATACCCGGGATTTTACGTATAATGTGGGCAGGTGGGTCTGCAATATTGAAAATGTACGGGTGATGTGTGTTTACTTAAGAGGCGACGGCCAGACCGCCTACAGCGACTTTCCGCGGTTCGGGGAAAAATTCACCATGATGGTGGAACAGTGCCGCCCCCATACGAGATTAAAGAGGCTTCGGGCTCACCGGGACTGCGCCCGCCAGATCATTGAACAGCTTGCCGGGATGGAGAAAAGGTATTTCGCTGCACGTGGGCAATGACATTGTGGACCGCAGGGCAGTGGACGCGGCCGGCAAAGGCCGGGATGCGCGATTTGTCCGCAGGGTTCTCACCGAGCAGGAACTCCGGGCATGCCGGCAGAGCGCGGACCCGGATCAATACCTGTGGGCTGCATGGGCGGCCAGGGAAACCGCATACAAGGCAATGGCCAAGTCATGGCCGGATATTTCCGCTTCGCCCCGGCGTTATCAGCCGGTTTTCGAAGATGGCATTGGCGGGCAGAACCTGCGGGGCGTGGTTCAAACCCCGAAGACCCCTGTTTACATCCGGGTGATGATCCGAGCCGATTACATCCACTGCATCGGTCAGAGCCAGCAATCCCCGGAGCACCTGGTTTGGGGCGTGGAGCGGCTTTTTGCAAAACCGGACCCGGCCGAAAATCATGATCCGGACCGGCAGTCCGCGGTTGTGCGAAGGGCGGCCGCAGCGCGTATAAGCGCGTGCATGGGATTTCCGGCTGCAGATATTCAAATCAGGCGTTACCCGGATCAAATCGGCAGGCGAATATCGCCGCCCGGGGTTTATATCCGGGGCGTACGTTGGCAAATCGACATCAGCCTCAGCCATCACGGCCGGTTTGCGGCATATGCTTTTCGTATCTCCTGACGGCATCAGGTAAAACTGCTGATATCCACCCCCCGCATTTTTGCCCGCACTTTATACCACTGCATTTCATCTTCCGGCGGTGTCCGGATCTGGTCTTCGGGCTTGCGCACAAGGCTGATTGCCCGGGTGGGGCAGGTGGTTACACACAGGCCGCAGCCGATGCATTTTTCCGCAATCACCCGGTAACTTTCTTCCCCCGGTTCAATGGCATGGACCTGGCAGCGTTCATCTGCGCAGATCCCGCAGGCAGTGCAGGCATCGGGATCGATTTGCGCATAATAATGGGCATTGACCACCTGGGCCGCGTCAAATCCCATTTCGTTGATTCCGCGCAGCACCCCGCAGCAGCAGCCGCAGCAGTTGCAGATAAAGTAATGGCCGTTTTGCACGTTCCATGTCATGTGCACCAGGCCTTCCTCCTCGGTGCGTTTTAACAGGTCATAGGCCTCCTGCCGGGTCATGGGCGTGCCAAATGGGTGGTTGTCAAATATTCCGGCAATCGGGGCATATACGGTGCATACCTGTACCGGCCGGTCACACGGTTTTCCCAGCAGTCCCTTTTCCTTTTTGCAGATACAGTCAAAATACATAAAGGACTTGCTGTTTTCAATAATATGGGAGACCCGTTCATGGGGCAGCACCTCGTGCTTTCCGGCAATTTCGGCCTCCACGGGAATGACCTGCATCAGCGGCGGGGTGGTTTCAAAAAACTGCCTGCCAAATGCATCTTCGTACTGCTGGCACATTTCAGCCATCTCCCGGTCCATGTGGGGCATCTGAAATTCGTAGATGCCAAAGGCCCAGGGCACCATCCGGTATAATTCCATGCCGCCCAGATCAATGCCGAAGATCTGGCCCTTATCCGTCATTGCCGGCAGTTTTTCCTTGAGTTCGGACAGGGCGATACCGGTGCGCTGGCTGATTTGTTCCGGGGTTTCGAAATAAAGCTTAAGGCGGCAGAAAAGTTCGGCCTCGTCCGGGTTGAAGATTTTTTTGAGCAGCCGGATCTCTATGCCGTCGGCAGTGGGCGGGAAACCATTGGGCAGGGTGTCAAGCACGCGGGCCAGTTTGACGTATGGATCTTCATTCATGGTCCGAGTCTCCTTTTGCTGGAAAACGGGTTTGCGTCTGTATGGATTCCGATACGCAGATCCAGTGAGGATCAAATGTTGTCTTGACTATTGGGGTTGTTTGCCTTAAATATAAAAGATTGAAGGGTATATTACCGGGGCAGGCCTGTCCGGGCTGTACCGGTTTAAATGCCTGCGCCTGCAGGGACCCGATTTCAATCTTTAAAGATACAGGGTATTATGACTCGCGAGGAATTACAAACAGAAATATACAAAATATTCCGGGAGCAGTTTGAAATCGACAATCCGGCGCCGGATGATGATTTAAAGGACAAGCACGGATTTGACAGCATTGATGCCATTGAACTGCTCATTGAGCTTGAAAAAATTCTTGGCGTTTCCCTGGACCAGGAAACCAAGAAGGATGCCATGCTGCATATCCGGACCGTTAACCAGATCTGCGATTATGTCCAGGAACTGATGCCCCGACAGGATGCGGCCAAAACAGACGCTGTGCATCGGTAATGGATAGAAGAGTTGTCATAACAGCCGAAGCCGCAATCACCCCCATCGGTGATTCAAAAGAGACAATCGCGGAAAATCTGAAAAACGGGGTTTCCGGCGTCAACCCGCTGCGCGAGGACGATCTTTTAAGCGACTATATCCATTCCCGGGTTTACGGTACAGTGGATTACCCGATTACTTATGATTTTGCCCGCAAGTACCGCAAAACCATGGGGCCGGTTTCCTATTATGCCTGCCGCGTGGTCCGGGACGTGCTGGGAAAATCGGGTCTTAACAAGGATTTTATTTCTTCCGGCAGGCTTGGCGTGGCTTTCGGCTCCACCCACGGAAGCCCCTCGGTGCAGCGAAACATCTACCGGACGTTTTTCCGGGACGATCCTTCCGAGACCGGCAAAATCGGTGCGGTGGATTATCTGAAGTCCATGGTCCACACCACGGCGGTCAATATTACCAAGATGTTTCATATTACCGGCCGGGTCATCTCGTCTTCCACGGCATGTACCACTTCCAGCCAATCCATCGGGTACGGTTATGAAATGGTGAAATACGGCATGCAGGATGCCATGATCTGCGGCGGAGCAGATGAATACGACACAACCACCGTGGCCGTCTTTGACAATCTGCTTGCATGTTCCACGGCTTACAACGATCGCCCCTATTTAACGCCCCGGCCGTTTGACGCGGATCGCGACGGCCTCGTGGTTGGCGAGGGAGCGGGGGCGGTGCTTCTGGAGGAATACGAGTTTGCCAGAAACCGCGGGGCAAATATCATCGCAGAGGTGATCGGGTTTTCGTGCAACAACAACGGCGGAGACCTGATTCTGCCGAATCTTGAAGGCATCCGCCAGACGATCCGGATCGGACTGGACAGCGCCGGTATCGGCCCGGAAGCAGTGGACTTTGTCAGCGCCCATGCCACGGCCACGAAAATGGGGGATGTCATTGAATCCCAGGCCATTGAGCAGATCTACGGCAATAATCCCCGGGTGACTGCGCTGAAAAGCTACATGGGCCATACAATGGCCTCCTGCGGGGTGATTGAGACGATTCTGACCCTGTACATGATGGAAAAGGGATTTATCGCCCCCACGCTCAACCTGGAGCGCATCGATCCGAGGTGTTCGGCCATCAATCACGTGCAGCAGCTGATCCATGCGCCGATTCAAACCGCGGCCGTTGAAAATTTTGCCTTCGGCGGTGTCAATACCAACCTGATTGTCAAGGCCTATTCCCCCTAGCATGCCGCTTTGTCCGAAATACCTCAAGATTTTCGCGGACGCGGCAGTTACTCTGTTGCTGTGGACCTATTTTACCCTGGGTTTTGTAATTTTTTTTGCACCCTTTTATGTTGCGGCCGTCATTCTTGCCGCAGACCGCAGGCTTGCTTTTCAGAAATTAAACCACCGATTTCTCAGAGGGTTTTTGTGGCTGCTGCAAACTGCGGTCCCGGGCCTGGCAGTGGAAATCGACGCCCGTATCCGGGACCTTGAATCCTGCGTGGTGGTGGCCAACCACCGGTCTTATCTGGATCCTGTGATCATGATCGCCTGTTTTTCCCGGCAAAGCACAATCGTGAAAAAGGATTTTTTTCATGTCCCGATCTTCGGGCGGGTCATTCAGGCCGCCGGTTATATCCCGTCGGAAGGAAACGGCGGGCTGGCCTCGATTTTAATGGCCCGCATTGAATATATGCGCACCTATCTGGCAGAAGGTGGCGTTTTGTTTGTCTTTCCCGAGGGCACGCGCAGCCGGACCGGGCGGCTCGGCGAATTTAACAAGGGAGCCTTTAAAATCGCGCGAAATGCCAATGCCCCGATTGAGGTGTTGTGTATCACCAATACGGACAGGCTGTTTCCACCCGGCAGGTTTTTGTTTAACACTTGTGTGAGAAACCGGATACGGGTGCGGCGGGTGGGCCGAATATCCCCGGAGGACACCGGCGGGATGCCGATAGAGCAGTTAATGGCCCGGATCCGTAAAATGATGGAAAACCACCTGGATGCCAATGCGGATGAAACCCCGGAAGATGCGGATTGCTGATGAACCTTTATACGCTTTTCAGGGATGCGGCCGGCAGATACCCGGAACACCCGGCCATAATTGACAAAGACGTCACGGTTTCCTACAGGGAACTCGATGACATGATCTGCGCGCTTGCCGAAGACCTCAGGGGTTTGGGCGTATCGCCGGGTCAGATGGTCGGCCTGTGTTTTGTCAACAGCACTGCTTATATTGTATTTACCTATGCCCTGTGGAAGCTGGATGCCGCAGTGGTGCCCATTGATGCGGATTCTAAAGAGGCCGAGATCCGGCAGGTCTGCGACCGCATGCGGTTGTCCGCAATTATTCATTATCAGGGCGAAGGTGATGGCTGGCAGACCGGCAGGTGCCCGAAGATGGAAACCCCTTTTTATTTTCGGTCCATGTATTGCGATATTCGAACAGAATCCGGGATTCACATGGCTTTTGTGCGTTTTACCTCCGGTACCACCGGGGCGCGCAAGGGCGTGGTGCTTTCCCATGAGCGGATATATGAGCGCATATGCGCGGTAAACAAGGCCCTCGGGATCACTTGCGCCGATCGTGTATTGTGGACGCTTCCCATGAGCCACCACTTTGTTTCCACCATTGTGCTGTACCTGGCATGCGGGGCGTGCATCGTGCTGTCAGGCGGGATCTGGAGCCGGGCCATTCTGGATACCATCCGGCGGCATCACGTCACACTGCTCTATGCCTCGCCGTTTCATTATTCCCTGCTGGCTGCCGACACCTCGGATCAGATGATGCCCGGCGTGCGGCTGGCAATATCCACCGCCAGCGGGCTTCCCGGGTGGATTCACGAGAAGTTTTACAACCGTTTTCATCTTCCTCTGGCCCAGGCTTACGGGATCATCGAAATCGGGCTGGTCTGCATCAACACGGACCAGCCCGCGGAAAAACCGGATTCCGTGGGCCCCGTGCTGCCGGATTACCAGGTGCACATCAAAAATCCGCAGGCTTATCCGGGCGGCGGCGGCGGCATGACATGCGGGGAGGTGTTTTTCCGGGGCCCCGGTTTTTTTGACGCCTATTTTGATCCCTGGATTGATGAGAGATCCGCGCTGGTGGACGGATGGTTTGAAACCGGCGATATCGGCGGGCTTGATGCGGATGGATACATGTACCTTTACGGCAGGAAGAACCACGTGATCAACACGGCGGGCATGAAGGTCTTTCCCCGGGAAGTTGAAGCCGAACTCAACCGGCATCCGGATGTGAAGGAATCGTGCGTATACGGGAAAAGCCATGATCGTCTGGGCCAGATCGTGGCCGCCAGGGTGGTACTGCACAATGGCGCGGCAGAAGTGGACTCCGCCGCGTTAAAGGCTTTCTGCCGCCGGACCCTGGCAACCTATAAGGTGCCGGAATATATTGATTTTACGGAATATATTGAAAAAACTCCGGCTACCGGGAAGATTGTTCGGCCGCAGGGATGAGCAATGGGTGATACGTGATGGGCGATAATGGGGTTGAAGAGATTGAGGGGGCGCTGCTGGCCTTTCTGAAAAACGAAATTTTTGATCCGGGCGTGGAAATCCGCGCCGAGACGCACTTGATTGCCGCGGGGCTGGACTCCTTTTCCCTGCTGCGGATCCTGGTCTTTATTGAAAAAACCTTCGGCCTGCGGATTCCGGAAGCCGAGATCAACGAAAACCGCATGTGCAGCGTCAAAAACATGGCCGGCTTAATTGATGAACTCCAGCAAAACACATAAAGTGCCGTTAAACGGCGCGGACTGCATGATGCTGGCCTTTGATCACCAGATGCGGCGGCTCGGATTTGCCGGCAACCAGGCCCAGATCGTGCTGGGGCTTTCCGGCCGGCTGTCTGCGTCTGAATTGGAAGCCCGGCTTCAAGAGATCCGGGCGCGCTTTCCCATGCTGGCTGCAAGGATCAAAAGGGGGCTGCGTCCGTGGAACCCCTGCTGGCACTTGCCGACTGCGAACAAACAGGCATACCCCCGGGTTCGCTCCCATGAGCCTGGAGATGAACACGATCTGCACCGCATCCGGACCGATATTTTAAATCACCCGCTTGACACCCGCGGCGGGGAGCTTTTGCGCTTCGACCTGGTCCATACGAAAGCCGGGGACACGGAAGTGATCATGACGTGGTCGCACATGCTCATGGATGTCAGCGGTGCGCAATACCTTCTGGGCATTATCGGAAAATCCGTGCAGGGCGCGGATCAATACACCCAGGCGGATCTGCTTTTCGGCAGCTACACCGAGCGTCTGCCCGCAGGCGCCAAACTGCCGCAGGCCGGAAAATCTTTTGCCCGGGTGGACGAACTGGCTGCATGTCCGCCGATTTCCCTGTATACGTGGGACCGCAGGCCTGTCGCACCGAGGTTCGACTACCGGGTGGTTTCTTTTTCGCCCGGCCAGACCGAGACGATCCTGGGGCTGGCAGAGGAGCGTGGCGGATTTTTAAATGCCTCGGCCTTTTATATTGCCGCAGCCATGGCTCAATTTCATCAATTGCTGCAGGCACGTCAGATACGCTCTCCGGGCTACGTGGTTCCCATGTCGGTGGACCTGCGGAAAAAGGGCACGAACCTGCCGGTATTTACCAATCAGGCGGCCACGCTGCTGTGCGGGTTCGCACCCGACCGGCTCGAGGATTTTGGTGCCGTCCTGGAAGCCTTTAAGCAGCAGACCCGGGCGGCGGTTCGCCGGGGTTTGATCGAATCCAACACCTGCGCCATGGAGCTTGCCCGTTTTCTCCCCGCCCGGATGTATGCGGCAAAAATCCGCAAGGCGTTTGCCGGGGAAATCGCCTCCCTGGTTTTTGCCAACCCGGGATCTGCGCCTGCATTCTTATACGAGTTCATGGGACATGGCGTCACATCCCTGCAACATGTGCCCACAGTGGTGGTGCCCCCGGGCATGGGCATTGTGTTTTATATTTTTTCCGATTGTCTGCACATCTCCCTGGTTTACGTGGAATCCCTGATTGCGACGGATGAAGCAGAAAGCTTTCTCTCGGCGGTGGGCAAGCAGCTTTTGTCGGGGCAGGGGACATGAAAGTCCTGATGATTTCCACCAACCGGGAGAAATCCCCGTTTGCCGTAGCACCCATTGGCGCGGCCAAGGTGGTTTCCGCGCTGAGAAAATCCGGCCATGCGGTCGATTTTCTGGATCTGTGCTTTGCCCGCAGCATCCGGGGCGCCATCAAAAACGCGATCCGGCGTTTTACCCCGGATATTATCGGCCTGTCCATCCGGAACCTGGACAACTGCGCATATGTGCAGCCCCATGCCTATTTTTACGCCGACCGCAGCATCGTGGAAACCATCCGGCTCTGTTGCCGGGTCCCGATCGTGATCGGCGGAAGCGGGGTTTCCGTGGCACCGGCGGAATTGGCCGAATATCTGGGGGTGGATTATGCCATTGCCGGGGAAGGCGAACAAAGCCTGCCGGCGTTTTTATCCGCACTGGAAAATCAATCGGGGTTTGAATCCGTTGCAGGTCTTTTGTGGCGGCAAAACGGCAGGTGGCGGTCAAACCCGCCGGATTTGGGCGCATCTCCGGCAGACCTGCCTGTGCAGGCCTATGAACGCATCGATTTTAAGAAGTATTTTTCCAGCGGGGGCTTTGTGGGGGTCCAAACCAAGCGGGGATGTCCGTTTGAATGCATTTACTGCAGCTATCCGGCCCTGGAAGGCCGCAGGCTGCGATTTTTGCCCCCCGGCCAGTGCGTGGATGAAATGGCGAAAATCGTCAGGGACACGGGCCGGTCGGATTTTTTCTTTGTCGACGGCGTGTTTAATTTTCCGCCCGCCCATGCAGCGGCTGTGTGCGAGGAAATCCTCAGGCGCAAACTGAAAATCCGGTGGCTGGCCTATTGCAACCCTTCGGGGCTGGATCACGAGCTGGCCGCGCTTTTCAAGGCCGCCGGGTGCGCGGGCATTGAGCTGGGAGTAGATGCGGCAACCGAAAAAATGCTGGCCAGCCTGAAAAAAGGATTCACCCTGGCCGATATCGAACGTACCTACCAGGCCCTGGGCCGGGCCGGTCTGCCTTTTGCGGTTTTTCTTCTCTTTGGCGGCCCGGGGGAGAATTACGGGGACTGGGAGCAGACACAACAAAATCTTCAGGGGTTCGGCAAGGCCAATGCCGTGTTTGCTTCCCTGGGCATCCGGATTTATGCGCACACGCCCATCTATGATATTGCTTGCGGGCAGGGATGCATTGAGCCGGCGGCCTCCCTGCTGGAGCCCGGTTTTTACCTGTCCGCCGATCTTCAGCACGATGATCCGGTCAGGCGGCTGGACCGGCTGGCCAGGCGGGATCCCACCTGGAGCACGCCCACGGACTGGAATTCAATTACCGTAAGGGTGATCCAGTGGTTTCTGGCGCGCTCCCGGGTGATCCCCTGCTGGCAGGATATTGCGAATTACGGAAAATACATGAGAAGGCAAGCCTCATGAAAGCCGTGGATGCGGCGGTAATCGGGGGCGGCCCGGCGGGTATTGCGGCCGCGGCTGCCGCCGCACGGGCCGGGCTCAAAACCGTGCTGCTGGAAAAGGACCTTTTTATCGGCGGCATCCCGGTCAAGGGGTATATGAGTACCCTGTGCGGGCTGTATAAAAGCCGGCCCGGATCCGGTACCCCGGAGATGCTTTATGACGGTTTTGCCCGGGAATTTGCCGGGCTGTTGACGGACCTTGACGGTGTGGACGGACCCATTCGGATGGGCCGGTACTGGGTGCTTCCGTTTCGCCCGGAAAGTTTTTTTGCTGCCGCGTGCAGGCTCCTGGAAAATCAAGCCAATCTCGAGGTGTGCTGCAAAGCGCGATTCAGCGAGGTGGCGGTCTCCGGCAAACGGATTGCAGCGCTCACGTGTACTGCAGGCGACAAGGCATACCGGGTTCAACCCCGCACGGTGGTGGACGCCTCCGGGGATGCACTTGTCTGCCGCGCTGCAGGCGCCCGGATGCTTTATCCGGATACCGCCCGGCAGGTACCTGCGATCACTTTCCCTTTATACGATGTCAGGATCAACGGAATTTCCGGCTTTTCGGCTGCCCGCTGGCACATGACCATCCGGCACGGGGTGGATGACGGGGATTTGCCGCCCGGGGCGGATTATGTGGATTTTCTGCCGTCCCCGGAGCCGGGTACGCTTCTGGTTAAGCTCAATCTCGGGGCATTGGTGAAAACCGATGCGCAGATACCCGAACAGGAACTTGCGCAAAAAGCCAACGACATCAAGGCGCATCTGCTCGGCTTTTTCCGGCGGCATCTCAGCGGGTTTGAAAACTGCATAACTCCGGATGAACCAAGTCCGGTGCTGCACCGGGAGGGAGTCCGCGGCCGGGGGACGTATGTGCTTGGCCGTCAGGACGTGCTGTCTGCGGCAAAATTTTCCGATGCGGCGGCCAGGGGATGCTGGCCCGTGGAGCAATGGGATGAAAACGGGAATTTTTCCGCAGATGCCCCGCCCGAGGGGCAGTATTATGAAATTCCCGGGCGCTGCCTGCAATCCGCGGAAATCGAAAACCTGTTCATGGCCGGCAAATGCATCAGCGCCGATTCCGGGGCGATTGCCTCGGCCCGGGTTATCGGATGCTGCATGGCCACCGGCGAGGCTGCCGGCAAACTGGCCGCACAAAGCCTCCGATAGCCCCGGTTGCACGATTTTTTGTTTCATTTCGCCCTGCAAAAAAACTCGACACTTCAAGAATTTTCGCAGGGGCCGGCCGGCGGGGATAATTTGTTCGAATGCTGACCGCTGGCGCGCTCAATGCATCTGCGCAAACCGCCCCGCCGGCCCGACCCTGATGTGATGGATTCTTCGGCGTCTAAATCGGTATCGGTATCGGGATCGAAATCGAAAGAAGCAAAACCGAATTCCCGCGGT
>JBKHJS010000161.1:0-5107 GCA_046537995.1 Desulfobacterales bacterium | reverse complement strand
TTTATTATGGCACATATTATCTGTATTGCAAACCAAAAGGGCGGGGTGGGCAAGACCACGACGGCCATCAACCTGGCCGCGGCCCTGGCTGCACTCGGCAGGAAAACCCTGCTCGTGGACTGCGATCCCCAGGCCAATGCCACCACCGGCCTGGGCATTGACAAAAGCCGGCTGGACAATACCCTGTATCACGGATTAATCGGCCATGCCGACGGGGCAGATCTCATTATTGAAAGCGGGGTGCAGGACCTTTGGGTGATGCCTTCCCGGGTGGAGCTGATCGGTTTTGAAATCGAGATGATCAATGACGAGACCCGGGAGCGGCTGCTGCAGCGGCTGCTTCTGCCCTGTACCCAGGCCTATGATTATGTGCTGCTGGATTGCCCGCCTTCCTTGAGCCTTTTGACCGTAAATGCCATGACCGCGGCCCACGGCGTGCTAATCCCCCTGCAAAGCGAGTTTTACGCCCTGGAAGGCCTGGGCCAGCTTCTCCAGACGGTCAAGCGGATCAAGCACCGGATGAACCCTTCCCTGAAAATCGAGGGCATCCTGCTGACCCAGTTTGACAGGCGGACCAATCTCTCCGGCCAGGTGGCCGAGGATGCACAGAAATATTTCAACGACCTGGTATATGATACGCGCATTCCGCGTGCTGTTCGGCTGGCCGAGGCCCCCAGTTACGGAAAACCCATTATTGCCTATGATCCGACCTCCCCGGGGGCAATAAGCTATGACGCCCTGGCACGGGAAATGATAAAAAAGCACGGGGCACCCGCGGCCGGAAAAGTGGAGCAGACCGCCGGTTGACACGAAGTTCACGAGGCACACGAAGCACACGAAGAATAATAAATTAAAAGTTTAAAACTTCGTGATCTTCGTGTGCTTCGTGGTTGCTATTGATGTTGTCATGTTAAGAAGGTGGGCACATGAAACCGGATGAATCCGGCGCCAATGAAAAAAAACGGAAAAGAGGCCTCGGAAAGGGACTGGATGCGCTTTTCCCGGATATGGAAGCAGGCGAGGGCACCCGGGGCGCCGAATATTTCACTTGTGACATCAACCTGATCCACCCCAATCCGTTTCAGCCCCGCCGGCAGTTTTCCCAGGAGGAAATGGCCGAGCTTTCCGAATCCGTGGGTTTGCACGGCGTCCTCCAGCCCCTGCTTGTCCGGGAGGCAGCCAACGGCTATGAACTCATTGCCGGCGAGCGGCGGCTGCGGGCCGCGAAAATGGCCGGGCTGTTCACGGTGCCGGTGGTGGTGAAAACCATCGGCGATCAAGATCTGCTGGCCTTTTCCATTATTGAAAACATTCAGCGCGCCGATCTCAACCCCATGGATGAAGCCGAGGCTTACCGGCGGCTGATAGAAGACTTCGGGCTCACCCAGGAAAAGGTGGCCGAGCGGGTGGGCAAAAGCCGGTCCGCGGTGGCCAATTTCCTGCGCTTAAACCAGCTTACAGACACGGTCAAGGAGCACGTGCGCGCCGGCGAACTGAGCATGGGCCATGCCCGCACACTGCTTGGCGCAAAGACCGTTGCCCTCCAGAACAAGGCCTGCCGGACCATCCTGTCGCGCATGCTTTCGGTCCGGGAGGCAGAAAAGCTGGTGGCGCAGCTCAATAAACAAACCGAGGCGCAGCCGGAAAAGCCGGCCCGCACCGAAGACGTCCATTTTGCCAGCCTCGAGGAAGACCTGGGCCGCCATTTCGGCACAAAGGTCAAGATCCGCCGGCGCGGCAAAAAGGGCCGCGTGGAGCTGGAGTTCTACGACGACAAGGACCTGGACCGGCTGCTGTCGCTGCTGAAATCATGATCCGGGCTGTAATGATCCATGGCGCTGCACCTGATTATCGACGGCTACAACCTCATCCGGCGATCGGCTCCCCTGCGGGAAGAAGAGCGCCAGAGCCTGGAGTTGGGCCGCAGTGCCTTAATTGACCAGCTGGCGGCATACAAGCGGGTCAGGGGCCACAAGATCACCGTGGTTTTTGACGGTGCGGCAAATCATGATGATTTTGAAGCCAACACCTCGGAAAAGGGTATCCGCATCCGCTTTTCAAGCCATGGCCAGACCGCTGACGCGGTGATCCGGAAAATGGCCCGCCGCGAGGGGGAAAAAGCCCTTGTGGTCACTGCCGACCGTCCGCTGGCAAGTGCCGTGGCCGCGGCCGGGGCCGAGGTGGTCGACCCGGCGGCGTTTGAAGACAAAATGGCCATGGCGCAGCTTGTGGAAACAAAGGGCGTGGACCCGGAAGGCGAAGAGGACGCGGGCTGGGAGCCGACCACCCGGAAAAAGGGGCCGGCCCGGCGTCCGCCCAAGCGCAAGCGCCGGCAGATGCGGAAGGTAAAGAAACTGTAATATGAAAACAATATGCGTGATCGACGGCCAGGGCGGCGGCATCGGCGCCACCATCATCAAGCGGTTAAGAGCCCTTTTTGAGGAGGACGTTGACATCGTTGCGCTGGGGACAAATGCCATTGCCACGGCACAGATGTTAAAGGCCCGGGCCAACCGGGGCGCGTCCGGGGAAAATGCCATTGTGCAGACCGTGCCCCGGATGGATGTCATCATCGGTCCGGTGGGAATCGTCATGGCCAATGCCATGATGGGCGAGGTCAGCCCGAAAATCGCCGGGGCCGTGGCTTCCAGCGATGCCCGAAAGCTGCTGGTGCCGCTTTCCCAGGAAAACGTGGTGATTGTCGGCGCCTCGAGCCAGCCGCTGCCGCACCTTCTCGACATTCTCGTGGAAGAACACCTGGTGCCGTTTTTCAACGCATCCAAATCAAACCGGGAAGATTCGTATCATGTGTGAAGCCAATGCCTATCTGATAAAAGGTGACGATCAGGAACTGCTCATGGAAGCAGTGGATACCATCGAGCCGGAAAGCGACGGGTTCCGGCTGGTCAATATTTTCGGGGAGCAGAAATTTGTCAGGGCCGCAATTCACTCCTTGTCGCTTGTGGATCACAAGGTCTTTTTCAAAAAAAATGACTCCTGAGCCCGGCTTTGACCGCCGGCTTCTGCAGGCGCAATGAAGATTACGATTGCCAAGACCGCCGGGTTCTGCATGGGCGTGCGCCGGGCAGTGGAGCTTGCCCTGGATTCGGCCAACCAGAGCAGGGGGCGGATCTATACCTACGGCCCGCTGATCCACAATCCGCAGGTCATGTCCATCCTCTCGCAGAAAAATATATCCGTTTTGCAGGAGATTCCGGATTCCGGGCAGGGCACGGTGATCATCCGGGCCCACGGAGTGCCGCCCCGCGATCGGGAGGCGCTGAAAAATGCCGGCTTTCATGTAATTGATGCAACCTGTCCCCGGGTGATCAAGGTGCAATCCATTATTTCCAGGCACGCCCGGCAGGGACACGCGGTGATCATCGCAGGAGACCGGGAGCACCCGGAAGTTGCGGGTCTGCTCGGCTATGCCGGAGAGCACGGGTATGTGATCAATTCCCTGGAAGAACTCGAAGCCCTTCCGGACTTTGAAAAGGCCATTATCGTGGCCCAGACCACGCAGAACACCGCTTTTTTCGAAAGCCTGCGAGAGTGGGTCCAAAAGCACCACCCGCAGTACCGGGTGTTTAATACCATCTGCGATTCCACGGAAAAACGCCAGAGCGAAGTCCAGGCCATGTCCGGCCAGGTGGATGCCGTGCTCGTGGTGGGCGGATACAACAGCGGCAATACCCGCCGGCTTGCAGACATCGCTCGACAGTCCGGAAAAACCGCCCTTCATGTGGAAAAAGCCGGGGACCTGCCGATTTCAGATCTCTCGGAATGCCGCAGCATCGGCATTACCGCGGGTGCCTCCACGCCAAACTGGATCATCCGCCAGGTAATGCAGCACCTGGAAAAACGCCTGGCCGGAAAAGAGGGTCGAATCCGGAGATGGGGCTACACGCTGGTGCGAAACCTCATGCTGTCCAATCTTTACCTGGCCCTGGGCGCGGCCTGCCTTGCCGGGGCGGGGGCGTGGCTGCAGGGGGCTGCGGCAAAACCGGCATATCTCGGGATTGCCGGTCTCTATATCCTTTCCATGCACACCCTTCACCACATGTTTGACCGGATCGTGGACAGCTATAACGATCCCGAGCGGGCCCGGTTTTACCAGGACAACCGGTATGCGCTAAGCGGCCTGGCCGCGGCCTCCGGACTCGGTGGACTGGGCATTGCATGGCTGATGGGGCCGCTGTTTTTCATTCTTCTGCTGGCCATGAGCCTGCTTGGCGTGGTTTATAACCTGGAAATCAAGGACGGGCGCCCCGGCCTGAAAAGGGTGCCCGTGTTAAAGCGGATTCCCGGATCCAAGACCGTCCTGGTGACCCTGGCCTGGGCGATTGTGGCCGCGCTGTTTCCGGCCCTGGATGCACACGGACAAATTGCCCCGGCCGGAGTGGCTGCCTTTATATGGATTGCCGCACTGGTTTTCGTGCGCACCGCGTTTTTTGACATCATTGACATGCAGGGCAGCCGGATCGCGGGCCGGGAAACCATTCCCATTCTCCTGGGCGAAGGCCGCACCATGCGGCTGCTGCAAATCGTCCTGGCGGCAACGATCGTGTTCCTGCCGGTCTGCGCGCTTGCAGGCGTATTTCCGCTTTCCGCATCCGTGCTCAGCCTTTGCCCAGCCGCCATGCTTGCATTTTTGCACGTGCATGAGCAAAGCGGCCGGTTTTTGGGTGTTCTGCGGGGCTTTATCATGGAAAATCACTTCGTGCTCGCCGGCATCCTGACGCTGGTGCTGGCGTGGGGAGGCATGTAAATGGAAGATGATCCGGTTCATATCCCGATTACCGACGAGCTGGACCTGCACACGTTCCGGCCCGGCGAGGTCGGGCCGCTGCTCGATGATTACCTGGAGGCCTGCCTGGAAAAGGGCATTTACACGGTTCGCATTATCCACGGCAAGGGAACGGGCAAGCTCAGAAAAAAGGTCCACGCGGTTTTATCCCGCCACCGGCTGGTGGAAAGTTTTTCCCAGGCCCCGGAGGATGCCGGCGGATGGGGTGCCACCCGCGCGTGGCTCAAATCGTCCGGTTGAGGCGCCAGAGGGGGTTCAAGGTCCGCTGCATCCGGGTCCTGAAAATAGGAAATTGATCAG
>JBKHJS010000160.1:0-5123 GCA_046537995.1 Desulfobacterales bacterium | reverse complement strand
TTTTCGAAGGACCTGCTGGAACAGTTTTGACATTTTGACCTGCTGGGGCTCGTGGCTGTAAAACGTGTCCCAGGCATAAAAAAGCATCTGCTGAAGGCGTTCTGCAGACATCTGCGCAGGATGATAGACCACCTTGTCCGCGGTGTAGTCGTCCCAGTCGTAGGAAAATATCCGGTTTTCCGAATGGAGCTTTTCAAAGGCCCGGGTATGCGGAAAAGGGGTCAGCACCGTGAATTCGGCGAGGTCGAGTCCGATTTCCAGCAGAAAATCGATGAGCCGCTTGATAAAATCCTCGGTATGGCTGTCCAGGCCGAGCAGAATGGTGCCTTCCACTGCAATTCCGTGGTCATGATAGCGCTTGATGCGCTCGCGGATGTAATCCGAGGTGTCAAACACGGCCTGGTAAACATACCATGCCCCCGCCTGTGCAGCCAGATCGAGCACTTCCGGGTCGTCTTCAATGGGATGGGAACACCATTTTTTCTTCAGGGGGATCATCTCCCGGAACAGATTTTTTTCCCAGCGGGTGTCCTGGGCAAGGGAGTTGTCCACGATAAACAGCCGGTTGTTGTCAATGGCGGCCATTTCCGCAATCGACCGGTCAACCGGCCGGGGCCGGAATTGTCTGCCGCCCAGATAGGACACGGCGCACGGATAGCAGTTAAAGCGGCATCCGCGGGAGGCGTGCACCAGGTCCACCATCTGGATGCCACGGTAGTTGTAGAGCTCCTTTTTGAGAATATCTCTGCGTGCCGGGCCGACGCGTTCGATGGGGGGACGGTCGTCGAGGTAGTCATATACCTTGCGGAGGCGGTTGTTTGCAAAATCCGCAAAAACCTCCTCCATCCGCCCCTCTGCCTCACCCAGAAAAACGGCATCCGCGTGGTCTGCTGTTTGTTCTGCGTGGAGCATGGTTGCGATTCCGCCGAATATCACCGGGATGCCCTTTTGTCTGTAAGTATCCGCGATCTGCCAGCCCCGCTTGACCTGGCTGGTAAGCATCATGGAGATACCGACAAAATCCGCAGGAGCTTCAAAATCGATGGCCTCCAGGTTTTCATCCACGAATTCGACTTCAACGTCTGCGGGCAGGGTGGCAGCAAATACCACCGGCCCGTGCGGGGGCAGGTGGAATTCGGTCTGGCGGGCCAGCTTGGGCCACTTGGGGTAGATAAGTCTGAATTTCATATCACAGATTACTGATCACAGATTACTGACCACTGATCTGGCTGGCGGGCAAATGACAAAGAAAGCATACCATGCCTGGATCACCGATCATTCATTGCCCGCCTTACCGGCCGCTGTTTTCGGGCTATTTTCCGAGACATATGCGGCAAGGGCCTCAAGCGAGGCAAATACCTTTTCTCCGAGCTCCTTGTTGTCAATAATCACGGAATAATCCTGTTCAAGCATCATTACCAGCTCAAGTATGTCAATTGAATCAATACCCAGATCCCCGCCCACCAGCGGGGCTTTCTCGTCAATATCTTCCGGGTTTACGTCTTCCAGGTAAAGGGTCTCAATGATTTTCCCCTTGAGCTCTTCGATCAGATCCTGCATGGAAATTGTCCTTGTCAAACCGATAAATTTATTTTATGATTAAAAATTAAATATTTATTATAATCAAAGATTTCAATGCTATCACCCGGAAATCCACAAGTCAACATTCTTTCGGCATAAGAATCATGGACCTAAATTGAGCGATTTTAACATTATCACACCCGGCAGAACATGAACCAGGCGCTTTTCCCAGTTGAAGATTATCTCGCCCATCGCGGCCGAATGAAGCTTCTTGACGCGGTGGTGGAGGTGGATGCGCAAAAAGCGGTGGCCCGCTCGGTTACCAAGGAGGCCTGGCCCCTATTTGAAGGCGGCGCAATCCTGTCGATTGTCATTGTGGAGTTGGTGGCCCAGACCGCGGGGATCAATATCCGATGGGAGGAAATGCAGGAATCCGGCCGAGGGGAAAAAGAGGGCGGGGGACTGCTGGTGGGTATAAAGGAGGCGGTTTTTCATGTTTCCCGCATCCCGGTGGATGCAACCGTTATTACAAGCGCGGAAAGGCGGCAGGCGCATATGAATTATGCCGAGTACCATGGTTTTTCGCAAATCGGCGAGGCCATCCTGGGAGAGGTGACAATCCAGGTACTTAGAACAGATTAAAGATGTTTTCAGGGGACTTACGGGATGAAGCAGAAGACAGCCATTGTAACCGGCGGCGGCCGGGGAATCGGACGGGCGATTTCTCTGGAACTGGCCGCAAGCGGATATCATGTGACCATTAATTATAAATCCGGCCGATCCGCGGCGGAAGAAACCCTGGAAATGATTCGGCAAAAAGACGGACAAGGGCGTACAATCGCCTTTGACGTAACCGATGCAGGGGCGGTCCAGCAGGCGGTCAAGGAAATCGCCGGCGAGTTTGACATTGATGTTCTGGTCAATAACGCCGGCATCACGGCGGACGGACTTTTTGTCATGATGCCGGAAAAAGACTGGCAGTCAGTAATTGATACATCCCTGGCCGGGTTCTATAATGTGACCAAGCCTGTGCTTAAAAAAATGCTTCGGGCCAAGAAGGGCGCGATTGTGTCCATTTCCTCGATTTCCGGAATCATGGGCAACCGCGGGCAGGTCAATTATTCCGCAGCCAAGGCCGGCGTCATCGGTGCAAGCAAGGCTCTGGCCGCAGAAGTCGCCCGTATGGGCGTCCGGGTCAATGCGGTGGCCCCGGGTTTGATTGAAACGGAAATGACCCGGGAGGCCCCGGTGGATACGATCAAGCAGATGATTCCCATGGCCCGCATCGGCAAACCGGAGGAAATTGCCCGCGTGGTAAGGTTTCTGTGTTCAGAAGACGCATCATACGTGACCGGGGAGGTAATTTCTGTTGACGGGGGAATGGCGTAAGCCCGATGAACAAGATCAGCAAAAATACTGAACGCATAGCCTTTTTAACCGCACTGCTGGCATGTGCGGTTTTTCTGACAGGGTGGGCAGATGACCTGGATACCCTCAAGGAAAAGGTGACATTTGTTGAATCCATTCAGGCGGATTTCACCCAGGAAAAACACCTGGAAATGCTGGATAAACCCTTGATTTCAAAAGGAGAGTTGTATTTTCAGGCGCCCCGGTCGCTTCGCTGGGAATACACACAGCCGGTGCGAAGCGTCTTGTTGATGCATAACGACGAGATCCGCCGTTATGTCCGGACAGACAGCGGTATGGAGGCCCAGAAAAGCCGGAGCCTGGAGGCCATGCGGGTGTTTCTCGGAGAAATCTGCATGTGGATGCAGGGCGACTTTGAGGGCAACCCCGATCTGGAAGCCCGTATGGAATCTGACAGGCGGGTTGTGTTAACGCCGAAGGATCCGGCCATGGCAGAAGTCATCGAGCGCATTGAACTTCGTCTGACCGATACACCCGGGGTGATTGACGCAGTTGCGATACATGAAAGTTCCACCTCGTATACGAACATCCGGTTTCATGACACGAAAATCAACCAGGGGATTGAAAGCGCGGTCTTTGAAAAGGTAAACCCCGGGCAGGACAAACAATGAAACCAAAAGGAGGGAAACAATGAAAAAGATCATGTATGCATACACGATGTTAATGGTTTTTCTGCCCCTGATGGCATGCAGTACCGCATTGACCAAGGCGGAAATCGATCCCTGGCTGCAGGAGGTCGCCGGAGACAAGGAACCGGCAATCAACATCGAGGGCCGGTGGCAGGATGCCGAGGCAAATCCCGATACCCCGTTCGGCTGGGGCCGGGGGTCTTTGGAGCAGGAAGGCAATGAGGTCAAGGGTTCTCTTGGAGATTACAAAGTTAAGGGAAAAGTCAGCGGGGATACGGTTTACCTGGTTCTTCTTTCCGCGGGCGAAGTGTATCACACGGCCCGCCTGGAAAAGAAAAAAGACGATATTCTGCGCGGCGACTATTTTTATTCCGATGACAAGGAACAGGAAAACGGCACCCCCATGGCCCTGGAGAGGGCTGATAAGTAGTCCTGCGGCAAAGACCCTCCCCGGGCCACTGCTATTGGTCCGGGGAGCAATTCTGTTGGTGGCCTGTGTATTGCTGTGCATATCCGGCTGTCGGAGTCTTGCGCCGATCCAGCCGGCATCTTCGGCACTTCACGCGGATACAGCCCGGAAGTGCCGGGCGCATTTTCTGACCCGGCCCCGGCAATTGGTTCAATCATTGACGGCTTATCTGCCGGATGGGGATGTCAGGGACGCCATTGCCGTTATCCGGATTCATCCGGCGGCCGGGCGGATCAAGTGCGTGATCATGAGCGTGGAGGGGCTCGTGCTTTTTGACGGGGAATATGACGGCGGGGTGTCAATCCGCCGGGCGGTTTCCCCGTTTGACGAAGAAAAGTTCGCCCGCGCCATGTTTGCCGATATCCGGCTGGCCTTCATATCCCCGGAAGCAGAAAATGTGCAGGTCGGTACCCTGTCGGGCGGCACGCCGATATGCAGGTACGCGCGCAGCGACGGGAAAGGCTTTGTGGAGGTGCGGCTAAGCGAAGCAGACCGCCTGGAAATCCGGCGATATACCGGCGGCAAGAAGCTCCGGAAAACCGTGGATATCTGTTATGCGCCTGCCTGCAGTTTTTCCGGCACCGGTGATGCCGGTGAAATTCCTGCAGAGATCAACATCTTCCACCACGGCCTGTTTGATTACCGGCTTGAGTTAAAACTGCTTGAAGCAAAAGAATTGCCCCGGCCTGAAAAGCAGGCGGGCTAAATTTCCTTGCTTTCCATCTGCTGATCGGTTTTTTCCAGGGAACGGGAAAAATCCCGGAAGGATTTTGACAGGCCTTCCCGGAGACTGTCCCAGGCGTCCTGTGATCCGGACTTGAACTTTTCAAGCCATGCGGCCATTTCCTCTCTCTGGTCCCGGAGCTGTTCCAGGTTGGATTTCATTTTTTCCCGCATTTCACGGCTCATCTCCGATTTTTCTTCTTCAAACCGGCGCTCCATTTTTTCCAGTCGCTCGTCCATCTGATCGAGTTCGCTTTGGAATTTTTTCGCGGCCTGCTGCTGTTTTTCCGCGCTGTACTGCTTGAGGCTTTCCATGAATTCCATGGCATCCTGCTTTAGTTTTTCGCCCGAGT
>JBKHJS010000159.1:0-5152 GCA_046537995.1 Desulfobacterales bacterium | reverse complement strand
TCGTGCGGCGATTGGCGGGGCGGGGATACCGGGTCGGGATTGTGCTTGCAAAGCCGGTTGTTTTCCCATAAAAATGAGCCTTATGAGTTACGTGTTTGATTTTCATGATACGCAGGATTACGAGCGCTGGCTGGCAGATGACAGCAACCGGATGATACTGGATCTGCAGCAGCGGCTCATGGTGGGGATGATGCATCCCGGAGTTGGCCAGAGCGTCCTGGATATCGGGTGCGGCACCGGGGCAAGCCTGATGCCTTTTTTAAATAAGGGCATTGAACTCACCGGGATCGATCCGTCGCCCTACATGCTGGATGCGGCCGGCAGAAACCTTGGCCATCGCGTGGATCTGCACCGGGGTTTTGCCGAGGATCTGCCGTTTGCGGATAATTCCTTTCATTACAGTGTGATTTTTCTTACCCTGGAGTTCTGCGATGATCCCCGCAGGGCACTGGAAGAGGCCTGCCGCGTGACAAAGGATCGGGTGTTTGTCGGTATTTTTAATCGCTTTTCCCTGTATGCGGCTCATCGCCGGATGATGCGGCTGCTTAAACCTTCGGTTTATTCGCATGCCCGGTTTTTCAGCATCGGCGAAATCCGTCGGATGATCTTCGGTCACCTCGGAAAAGTCCCCCTGGAATGGAAAACCGTGTTCCAGGTGCCTTGGCTCCCCTCAGAGTTTACACACCGGATCGAGTCCACGGAAATGTTTCAATCCAGCCCGTTTGGCGGATTTGCCGGTATCACGGCAGATCCCGTCCCCCGGTTTCGGGCGGTTCCGCTGGCCCTGAGAAGCCGGGTCAATCATGCAGGCCGATCAGGAGAACGGGTGGCCAGTTGTGCCGGGGATTACCAGAATGAAAAAATGGAAAATTGACAATTCGAGCAAGCGCTACCAGAATTAGATGAGAAGGCAACACGCAAGTTTTCAGGAGGAGAGGGATATGGAAGCGCGGCTCTATGAAAAGCAGGCGGAAAACAAGGTCCAGTGCAATTTGTGCAGCCACCGGTGCGAGATAAAGCCGGGCAAGCGAGGCAAATGCAACGTGCGGGAAAACCGGGAGGGAAATCTGTATACCCTGGTATATGACCGGATTATTGCCCGTCACGTGGATCCCATCGAAAAGAAGCCGCTTTTTCACTTTTATCCCACAAGCCTGGCTTATTCCATCGGTACAGTGGGATGCAATTTCCGGTGCAAGTTCTGCCAGAATGCCGATATTGCCCATATGGCCACGGATCACCAGGGACGCATCATGGGCAAGGCGTTTACGCCGGAACAGATCGTGGAAGAAGCCGAGATAACCGGGTGTAAATCGATCGCCTATACATACACCGAACCCACGATTTTTTTTGAACTCGCTTATGACGCGGCCCGGGCCGCTCATGAAAAAGGCATCAACAACGTGTTCGTGACCAACGGATACATGACCGGTGAGGCCCTGGAGATGATCAGCCCGTATCTGGATGCGGCCAACGTGGATTTGAAGGCCTTTACCGACGCGTTTTACAAAAAATTCTGCAGCGCCCGGTTAACCCCGGTGCTGGATTCAATGAGAAAGATGAAGGATATGGGGGTGTTTCTGGAAGTCACCACCCTTTTGATTCCGGGGCTAAACGACGATGCAGACGAGCTCAGGGCAATGGCCGAATTCATGGTCACAGAGCTCGGGGATTATACGCCCTGGCATGTCAGCCGTTTTCATCCCACCTATCGCCTGACCGACAGGCCGTCCACGCCGGTGGAAACACTTCGAAAGGCACGGGAAATCGGACTTTCCGCCGGGCTGAAATATGTTTACACCGGTAATGTGCCCGGAGAGGCCTCTGAGTGTACATACTGCCCGAAATGCAGTGCAAACGTGATTCAGCGAAGAGGTTTTACCGTGGTGGAAAACCGGGTGCAGGATGATAAGTGCCCGGATTGCGGAGCTCCGATAGAAGGGGTGGGGCTTTCATAATTGTTATCTGCTTCCAGGAAAACCGGATGCTGGCAAAACCTGTTGGCACAAAGCTCGGCCAGCGCATCTGAGATAGCCTCCCGCCTGGGAATCGCCGCAGATGAGATCCGGGAAGTGATGATACGATACCCGGCCCGGATCAATCCATACGCCCTGGACCTGCTCGGCCGGACCGGCGAGCCGATATGGCGGCAGCTGGTACCACACCGGGCAGAGCTGGATGAAGCCGGCCTGCCGGATGCCGATCCGCTGTGTGAAACCGGGCAGTCCCCTGCTGACGGAATTATTCATCGCTACCCGGACCGGGTATTGTTCACGGTGTCAACACAGTGCCCCGTTTATTGCCGCCACTGCATGCGAAAGCGCGAGGTGGGCACGGGCCCGCAAGGGGCGGGGACGCTGGTGGATGCAGGCCTTGCCTATATTGCAGACACACCTGCTGTAAAAGAAGTGATCCTGTCGGGCGGCGATCCCCTAATGCTCGATGATGACCGCCTGTCTTTCATCCTGGCCCGGATCCGGGCCATTGACCACGTGGAACTGGTCCGGATCCACACCCGCGCGCCCGGCATGCTGCCCGCCCGGATCACAAATGACCTGGTCCGGGTGCTCGGCCGGTTTCATCCCCTGTATGTCAATATCCAATTCAATCACCCCGACGAGCTTACCGCAGATGCGGTTGCGGCCTGCAGCCGGCTGGCGGATGCGGGTATTCCCCTGGGAGCGCAGACTGTCCTGCTGGCCGGGGTCAACGATGATCCCGAGGTAATGACCGCCTTGATGCGAAAGCTGCTTGCCGCCCGGGTTCGGCCCTATTACCTGCACCATCCCGATCCGATCAAGGGTACGGCCCATTTCCGGGTGCCGCTGGAAAGGGGGTTGTCGATCCTCGAGGCCCTGCGGGGACGGGTTTCAGGCATGGGCGTGCCCCAGTACATGATCGATCTGCCGGGCGGGGGCGGCAAGGTGCCGCTTTTGCCGCAATACGTGCAGGATCATACCGGAAGGCATCTTGTGGTGTACAACTTCGAGAAAAAGCGCTATACGTATCCCCTATAAATCCGTAGCACGAAATATGGAGAAATCATGACGTTGCAACATGATCCGTTTGCCGAACTTTCCCTGGCAGACAAGTCCCGGCTGGCCATCCGCACGTTTAAAACCATTGCGGATGCCGCACTGCTGCGCGGCTATTACCGGATGGGCGGCCGGACCGGAAATACCCTGGAAAGCGCCCTGCGCACCCTGAGCCCGGAGATTTACGGCAGCATCAACGACGCCCGGAGCATCGAGTTAAAAGGCCTGGAATATGTCATCGACCGCCTGCCCAGGGGGATCGAGAGCTGCCATCGGATCGTGATGACCGGCCGGGAGGATTACGAGGGGGCCAGCTTTGAGAAAATCCAGCCGTTAAAGCGCCGCCGGCTTTCCTACCGCATCAGTGCCAGGGAAATGAGTTTTGTCGTCACGCGCGGCCACAGTGAAATATATGACATTCTCACCCATATCACGTTCTTATACGTGGAGGCCAAAAAAGTGCGCAGCAAGATGCGCGATGATTACGGCCTGGTCACAACCGAGTGGAGTACGCTGGAAAAGCATCTTTCCGCCACCGACGAAATGCGCGGCAAGGAACTCGACCAGGCCCTGTGGAACCTGAGCCTGCTGCTGGGCCGCACCTTTGATGAAACCAAGGAAACCTACCTGTATCTGGAAAAAAACCGCCGGGAGGCAAATGCCAACAGCGGGCTTTTTCATATCATATACAACATGGGCAAATGCGTGGACGAAGAGGTCCGGGAAAAGGACCAGGCCGTAGCAGTTCATTTCACGCCTTCGCTGAGCGCGCTCATATTGAACCGGACTCATGCCCGGAAATGGGCCGCAGCGGTCAAGCAGCGCCTGATAGAACTCGGGCTGGAAAAGCGCCCCCTGCACATTATCAGTGCCAATCTTCACAGCGTTATTAATCTGATATACGGATTTGCCGCCACGCAAAATCAGGCCGGGGAGGAAAACACCGGGGATCTCTACGAATTTATACGCGCGCTTCGCCACAGAAGCGAGCAGATCCGTGCGTTTGCCTGCGAGCGCGGGTGCTGCATGCTGCCGGACAAAAGCGGGTCCCAGATCGACTGCCAGATTATTGATATGGTCGAGGCACTTTCACTTGCCCCGCATCCGGAGCTTCGCCTGGAGCGCAAGCGCATTGAAAACGAGCAGCCCGTGCTCCTGGTCATGGATTATGCCTTCGGGGAGCAGGCCTTCGAAGTGATGGACGAGCTGCTCTATCCGTGGGAGGCCAACGGGCGGTCACATATGCTCAATACCCGGTCCATTTCCGTGATCGGCAAGGCGGGGATTCTGCCGGGCAAAAAAGGCGATATCATGCTGGCCACAGCCCATGTCCTGGAGGGCACGCCGCACAATTACATCATCCGCAACGATTTGTCCCGAAGTGATTTCGGGGCATCGGATTTTGACGACACCATCGGGATTTATACCGGCCCCCTGATTACGGTGCTGGGCACATCCCTGCAAAACCGGTATGTTCTGAAAAAATTTCAGGATTCCACCTGGGGCGCAGTGGGTCTGGAAATGGAGGGCGGGCATTATCAGCGGGCCATTAACGCGGCTTTTATCCGGGGGCATATTTCCGGGGACATCAAGATCATGTATGCCTATTACGCATCGGACAATCCGTTAAAAAGCGGCCAAACCCTGGCCTCGGGCAGCATGGGAGCAGAAGGCGTAAAGCCCACCTACCTGATTACCCGGCGAATCCTGGAAAAAATCCTGGGACCCTGCCCGGAATCCGGGGGGTCTTAACGGCACAGTTCGCATTTTTCCGGGGCGGCCTGTGCAGCCCGTTTTGCGCTGATGATGGTCGGTTTGTACTTATCGGATTGCCGGGCTTTTTTTTCCAGGGCCAGCAGAACCCCAAGGGAGAGAAACAACGCGGCAAATCCCAGTACGGCGGCAAGTATGGAAGGATCCGCACCCAGTGCCGGGGCCGCGCTATCCCCGATAATGGCTCCGGCGAGCAATGCAATAATGGGAAATATATAGAGCAGCAGTGACAGCTGCAGCATCCGGCCGGTCGCGTATTCCAGGGTGACTCTGTCGCCGATTTTTGCCTGAACCGGGTTGAGCGCCACGATTTCCATCTCCCGGGATCCGCCCATGCTGTGGCA
>JBKHJS010000026.1:0-20086 GCA_046537995.1 Desulfobacterales bacterium | reverse complement strand
GGGAGGGACATATGGTCACTTACATTGATTATCCAGGACGAATTCATAAAATCAGAGACGGCATGGCGAAGCGCGGCATTGATCTTTTTTGGGGTACACGGCTCCTTTTACCCCTGCAGCGGAATGAATCCTGCGATGGGCGAAGGGAATAAACCATGAAAAAGGTTTTTGCCGTCTTATTTTGTATTGTGCTTATTCCTTCTTTAGCGTTCAGCATGGAGATTCTCTCCGATACAGAACTTGATGCTGTAACTGCCCGCGCAACCGGCCCTTCGGAGATCCCCGAGGCCTCTGATGCGGATTTTGAGTCGCGCGAGAACATCTCTCGCCGGGATATGTTAAGTATAAATTCAGAACCGCACAACAGCGAAGCAACCAACACCCAGACCGGAACTAACCGCATGGGCAGCGGAGTGGCAATCATGATAGATGACGTGGTGATCTATTCAAACAACGCAGGCCGTGAAATCTGGTATCAGAATGGATCAGCCTCGGTCGGGATGGTTTCGAAATAGGGTTCCTGCGCTGGTCTTGTTATCCGTTGAAAGTCATCGACAAAGCAGGAGATCCCATGACCCTTACAAAGAATGAAATTGTTGAGCAAGTCAGCGAACTTGGGTTTTCCAAAAGAGATTCTTTTGAAATTATCGAAAATCTTTTGGAGATTATAAAGCGCAGCCTTGAAACCGGTGAAGATGTTCTCGTCTCTGGTTTTGGAAAATTTCAGGTGAAAGATAAGGCTTCCAGGAGAGGAAGAAACCCGGCAACTGCTCAGGAGATGATCCTCGATGCTCGCCGAGTGGTTACATTTAAGAGTTCCGGCAAACTTCGGGCGAGAATTAATAACCAAAATAGACACACTCCCGAATGATTCCATGGCTAATTAAAGCTAAATTAAGCCGGCATATACACGCCGCGCTTCTTCCTTTAAATCTTTCCTTCCTTGTATAGCCGGTTTAGTATGTTGCGTACCTTTTTATCCTCGAAACCGGTTTGAGCCTTGATATCTGATACGCTGGCATCGCTTCGGATATCCTCAATAACGTTCAACACCAGCTCCGCAGCAGACCTTCTTTTCTTTGCCGTGCTCACGGATTTCCTGGCAACGGGGATATTTGCCAGGAATTTCTCTAGATCATCGATTTTCCGGGCCAGCCGGTTGATATCTTTTTTGGTTACGATGTTATAGTTGGCGTAAGCGTCTTCGTATCTGGTGCCCCTCGGGGGCATGAGACGAACAATGCGCTGTCTTCCGGAATTGAAAATTTTCCAGTCAGCTTTTGCAAGTTGTTCTTTCAATGACGGCAACCAGATCCAATGGGTTAGTACCTGGCCTACACCATGCTTTTCCAGGATCGCAAATACCGGCGGGCTCAGATAGGCCTCGGTGTGAAATTCAATGTGATAGCGAGTGTCCTGCGGAATGCTTCCAAAGAATCTGTCAAGGTCCTGCGCTATTTTTGCGGCTGGAGTCCTATCCTGTTTTCGCTGATATTCCTGTTCGAATATGAATCCCGAAAGGCTCGACTCCAGAATCTCGTTTTTGAGGTTTTCTTTGGCATACGCCTGTGCTCCATTGATTATCATGAACGCTTTGAATGGACCCTGCGCGATCAGCAGAGGGGCGATCCGGTAGTTGCCCCATGATTTTATCCGGGATTACCGCTATATCTATTTCCAGAAGCCAGCGATAACCTGAAAGAACAAAGAAAGCGAGAAAGGGAGTTATGCGAAAAATACAACGAGCGTGCCCAGACGATTCTGTATAATGTTATTGATATGACGGAGTAAGGGGTTATTTCTCCTTTAAAAAGGCAAAAAGTACCAGTGTTCCCGCGGAAATCATGCCCGCCAGGGGGAAAATAAAAATCCATGCTGTATAAGGGTGTCCAAGGGGGTATCCCTGATTATGGACCGCCAGTAAAGGTAGTGTGGAAACCGCCAGAATGCACAATCCGAGAATAGAAGCCACGATTTTTATATGGTTTGTGTTGCCGGCTTTGGTGGTTGTTTCTTTTTGATTTGCCGCGGTGTTTTCCGGTGAAAAGGTTGGTTGTTTCACGGGAAGAGCGTGCTTCTCAGTATTATGGGTTTTTGGATTGTCGTTATTGCTGTTTTTCACCCGGTTTTTTCTCCTTAGAATAAAATACGAGGCGACCATTGCGCCATAGAGCAAAGGGGAGCCGATCATTGAGGGCGTGGTGTTGCGGGCGGGCGCGCCGATTTGTTCTAATATTTCTTTTTGGGCTTCTGTTTTCTGGATATGAATGTGATACGAGAAAGCTATAAAAAGCGGGATTAAAATAAAAACAGCATTTTTCCTGGTCTTTACCGGCCTTTTTAAGTGTCCGTATCTGATTATAAGTGGTATGGAAATATAAATGAAAAAAAACAACAGTGCGTAGCCCGCCATTATGCCGATATGCAGGAAGCCACTGGTGCCAGGGGTTTTCGCGGCTGAAGACGGATTATTTTCCGCGGATTTGTTTTCTTCAGGCTCAAAAACAAATCTGTCTGGGTATTTATTTGGGGAGGGATCAAACCCCTGTTTTTCCTGTTTGGGGTGTAAATCAGACCCTGTATTTTCTTGTGATGCAGCCGCGATACTTCCAACCAGGACGATAAGAATTATTGTGATATAAAAACTGTGGTTTTGCATGGCCGCCTCCATATCCTTATTAATTCAAAACGTTGTTTAAAAATTACAATAAATTTTTTTTAACCGTAAAGTTTTTTCTCGACATTCCTGAAAAGCCCATATCCCGCGGGGCTCCTTTTCCCTGTCAAGCAAAATCTTTTTCCGTATTTTTCCAATCCGTCCGTTTCATAATTTTGTCAAATCCGCAAAACCCCATCTGCGAGGCTTTTTGCTGTGAAACACGTGTTATCCTGTGCATGCGAAGGTCAATATTTTCATGCACAGGAGAAAGTCCGATGGAATACACGGGAAAAACTTTTTTTAAAGCCAGCATAGAAGAAAAAACCCAGGAGGACGGCGGTCAGGTCATTAACGCCGAGGGCAGCCTTTATTCGGGCATTGCCGCAAAGCGCAACTGGCAGGCCCAGGTGGAGGTATCAGCAACCTCCGATGCCGGCACGTTAAGCATTAAGGCCAGGGTGCCTGGTGCCTCCGAGTATCTAAAGGAAAAAGAGGTGGATCTTACCGCCGGCAGCCAGCGGATTTCCTTTGAAGGCGTTTTTTCCGATATCAAGGTGTCCCCGGATATCTGCGCCAGGCTATCCGCGAGTCCACCCTGGATTTAAACCCCCGGCTTTTAACCGGGGGGCAGTGGAGCTTTTGATGCTGACCGCGGCCCAGGAAAGCCGCTGCGGCAGGTGGCGGTGGAAGGACACCGGAGACGGCAGCAACGAGATTCCTGAAAATCTTGCCTACGGGATCTTCCGGATGGAGGGGCCCGCTTTTAAAGAGGCCATAAGCAAGGTTCTCAAATAAAGGCCTGAAGCCTCTGTCTCTCGGCGCAGGCTTATTTTAGAGCTTTGCCTGGCCGGGTGGGGTGCCAGGTGTTATTACCTGCGGTTCCAGGAGCCCTTGCCGGAGGCAGATAATCCCGGCGAGCTTGTAAAATATTGGAAGCAATACTGGAATACCAGACAGGGGGGCGGGCACGGTCGAAGAAGCGCTGGAAAACTATCGAAGGTTTGCGGTGGAATGAAAGTAAATCCGCATTTTCCCGACCCGGTTTATGTTTCTGTGTCGCTGGGGCCATCGGATTTCAACCAGCGGCGCATGTTAAAACGGATGCGCTATTTTATGGCCCATGATGCGGCAGAGCCCGTGATCGTGCCCAAGGGGTCTGTCACGGACTATGCCTCCATTCCCAGGATTTTCTGGCCTTTCCTGCCTCCCTGGGGCAGATACGGTCCGGCTGCCATTGTGCATGATTACTTGTATGCCAGGGCCGCCATGACCGTGCCGGACCCGGATAATCCTTCCCGGATGATTGAATCTGACAGGAAGGTTCCAGACAGGATATTTCTGCTCACCATGGCTCAGCTCGGGGTGGGGCCGGTCAAGCGTTATGTGATGTATTTTGCCGTGCGCCTGTTTGCGCGCTCGGCGTATCAATCTTAAAAAGGAGGTGTGTTATAGATTTTACCCCTGTGCTGGATTACGGCAGGAAAAAGGCTAAGGCCTATGCAAAAGAAAAAGGCGAAATTGATCTGGGTCAGCCGGATATCGTTGAAGACATGGTCGGTTATGTAATGGCAAAAGCGCCCAGGGCTCTGGGCAAAATCGGTTTTTCCAAAAGCAGGGTCCGTGAGCTGATCCTGGAGCGCCTGGAATAATCCGGTCGCCGGCGACCGGGTAAATGCTTGCAGGGTGGGCATCCAGAAAGGTTCGCCATTTTTGTTTGGAGGAATCATGGGCACCATGATCATATCCGTTCTGGCCGCGGTTTTGAAGATAGGGGAAAGCTGGACTCCAGGATAGAACGCAAACAAATGATTGACGTAGGCAGGGCCATGCAGATAAAAGACAACTTGAAGGAGGCGCAAAATGAAATCCGCCGGGCAAATAATGCTCGCCGCGCCGCTCGCAGCTGGCTGCTGGACGATTACAAATACACCAGAAAGCACGACAAGTAATTGCTGCAGGGTTTTTGAGCCCATATACGTATCCCCGGAAGATACCAAAGGGCAGGTTTATGAACACAATGCGATCTATGAAGAAATTTGCGGCGGGTCTGCAGAGGGTGAAAAAACCGTAGACTGAGTGCATACTCAGTCTACGATCAGTCTACAGTTTTGGTCGAATTTGGCCTGATTTGGCCACTTTTTTGGTTAAGGCAAAAAATAGTGGATTCAAGCTAAATGCCTGAATGGACTGGGATTTTACTGGAGCCGACGAGCGGACTCGAACCGCTGACCTGCTCATTACGAGTGAGCTGCTCTACCAGCTGAGCTACGTCGGCAAAGCGGAACTATCGGTACCACGGAAACATAAATGGCGTCAAGCGCTTTTTCGGTCAATCCGGTGCGTTGTCGGTTTCCGGGGGTGTACACATTAAGCAGTTCAATGAGGCCATGAAGAAATATCGGAATATCTCCGGCGCCGGGCAGGCGCAGGACAGAAGCATTTTTGATTCCCTTTGCGCGCACCTGGGACATGGAGATTCGCGCATTACCTGCAACGGTGTGGCCGGGGCCGAACGGGCGTACATGATTTCCCGGCTGAGCCGCCGCCTGAGTCGTCCCCTGGTTGTAGTTGCCTCTGATACCGGGGAAGCCGAAACCCTGGTACAGGATCTGGCCTTTTTCTCAGATCCGCTAACCCCGCCTGTCTATACGTTTCCGCCGTACAACATTTTGCCGTTTAAGCGGATTTCGTATCACAACGAGACCGCGGCCCAACGCATCCGGGTGCTGTATCGGCTGGCGATCAGCGGCAATACGCCGGCAATCGTGGTTGCGCCGGTGGAAACGTTTCTCCAGCGCATTATTCCGCGACGTGAGCTTTGCGACTATGCCGAATTGATCCAGGCCAACGAGGAGATTGACCGCGACACGCTTGTGGAAAAACTCAACGCAGGCGGCTACGCCCATACGTCCATGGTGGAGGAGCCCGGGGAATACAGCATTCGCGGCGGCATCATGGATATTTTTTCCCCCATGTACGACAACCCGCTGCGTATCGAGCTCTTTGGTGATACCGTGGATTCGGTCCGCTTTTTCTCTGCCGCCAGCCAGCGCAAGATCCAAAAGGTCCAGGAAGCCGTGGTGCTGCCTGCAAGAGAGGCGATTTTGTACAGGAATCAAATCGGCGACGTGATCGACCGGGCCCGTGAGCAGCGGCTGCAGGCCGGGCTGACCAAGGCGGCAGAAGATGAATTCGTCCAGCGCCTTCGCACCGAAGGCGTTTTTGCCGGAATCGAGAGCCTGCTGCCGCTGGTGTATCCGGATCCGGACACGGTGTTTGATTACCTGCCGGACCAGGCCCTGATGGTGGTTTCAGACACCTCGGCAATTGAAAAGGCCGCCCGGAAAAAAGAGGACCTGGCCTCCCGCAATTATATTTCCGCAGCCAATGATAACCGGATGTGTGTGACCCCGGAGTCGATTTACCAGGACTGGCAGCAGGTCAAGGCCCGCCTGGAAGCGCGCCAGCATATCCGTTTCCAGCTGCTGGGCGTGGATGCGGGCCAAAGCGGGCATGCAGCGGAGGATGTGCGTTTCGACCTGGCTGTGGATGACACCTCGGACATGGAAAAGGCCCTGCATGGCCAGCAACGCGGCGAGCAGGGGTTTAAACCGCTTATCGACTGGATCGGGGAAAATACAGACAACAGGTATGCCACGCTCATGGTCTGCCGGAGCAAGGCACAGGCCGAGCGCCTGCTGGACCTGATCGACGGATACGGCATCCGGCCTGAAATCTTTGACGTGTTTTCCGAGATGCCCGCTTGCATGACCGGTCCTGCCATATGCATCGGAAGGCTTTCTTCCGGATTTATCTGGCATGACCTGCGCCTTGCCCTAATCACCGACCGGCAGATTTTCGGCACCCGGATCCGGCAGCGAAGCCGCAAGGAAAAACGGCAGGCTGTGCAGACCGCGCTTCTGGACTTTGCCGATTTAAACGCCGGCGACCTGGTGGTTCACGTGGATCACGGCATCGGGTATTACCAGGGGCTGGAGAAAATCACGGTGGAAGGCATCACCAATGATTTCCTGGTGCTCGAGTACCGGGGGGGCGATAAGCTGTTTCTGCCTGTGGACCGCATGGACATGGTGCAGAAGTACATGGGGGTTGACGGGGCGGCACCCGTGATCGACAAGCTTGGCGGCACCTCATGGGGAAAGGTCAAATCCAGGGCCAGGAAGTCCGTGGAAAAAATCGCGGGCGACCTGCTGGACCTGTATGCCCGGCGCAAGGTGCAAAAGGGGCATGCCTACAGTTCTCCGGACAGTTATTACAAGGATTTTGAAGCCGGTTTCCCCTACGAGGAAACCACGGACCAGCTCAATGCCATCGCGGATGTGCAAAGTGACATGGAATCGCCGGTTCCAATGGACCGGCTGATCTGCGGCGACGTGGGCTACGGCAAAACCGAGGTGGCCCTGCGGGCCGCGTTTAAGGCCGTCAACGACGGCAAGCAGGTGGCCGTGCTGGTGCCCACAACGCTTCTGGCAGAACAGCATTTCCGCACCTTTACTGAGCGCTTCGAGCGTTACCCGGTGGTAATTGAAAGCCTGAGCCGTTTTCGAAGCCGGAAAAAGCAGAAGCAGATCGTATCGGAAATGCAAGACGGACGGGTGGACATCGTGATCGGCACCCACCGGCTGCTTCAGAAGGATATTGCCTTTAAAGAACTCGGCCTGATCATTATCGACGAAGAGCAGCGTTTCGGGGTGCGGCACAAGGAAAAATTAAAGAGCATGCGCACAAGTGTGGATGTGCTTTCAATGACGGCCACGCCGATTCCGCGCACGCTTCACCTTTCCATGCTCGGGGTGCGCGATATCAGCGTGATTACCACGCCCCCGGAACTGCGGCAGCCGATTATTTCCTATATCAGCGAGTTTGACCCGGCAGTGATCGCTGAGGCGGTCCGCAATGAAATTTCCCGGGGCGGGCAGATTTTCTTCGTGCACAACAACATCAACACCATCTGGAACATCTCCCGGCGGTTAAAGGAAATGGTGCCGGAGGTCCGGCTGGGCGTGGCCCACGGCCGGCTTGCAGAAGATGAACTCGAAGCGGTCATGTACCAGTTTATCAACCGGGAAATCGACATGCTGGTATCCACCACGATCGTGGAGTCCGGCCTGGATATTCCCAATGCCAATACCATGATCATAAACCGGGCCGACCGCATGGGCCTGGCCCAGCTTTACCAGCTGCGGGGACGGGTGGGGCGCGCAGATACCCAGGCTTATGCATACCTGATCGTTCCCAGGGAAGCCGCCCTGCCCAAGGATGCCCAGAAACGCCTCAAGGTGGTCATGGAGCACAGCGACCTGGGCGCCGGATTCCAGATCGCGTTAAACGATCTCAAGATCCGGGGCGGCGGCGCGGCTCTCGGGGTTTCCCAGTCCGGCCACATCGCTGCGGTGGGCTATGACATGTTTTTAAAGCTCATGGAGGAAGCCGTCAGCCGGCTCAAGGGCGAACCCGTGGTCGAGCAGCTGGAGCCGGAAATCAATATCCCGGTTTCGGTATACATTCCTGAAGCCTATATCCCGGATATTGACCAGCGCCTGTCTGCTTACCGGAGACTGGCCAGGATGCGGGAATTAAAGGAAGTGGCCGATTTCCGGGCGGAACTGGCAGACCGTTACGGGGATCTGCCTGATGAGGCGGTCAACCTGTTGCTCAAGATCATGTTACGGATTCTGGCTGCCAAGGCCGGTGTCAAGCGCCTGGATCTGACCACCGAGATGATGTCTCTGGTGTTTTCGGAAATGCACCAGAAAAACCCTTACGGAATCCTCGATTTGATCGCGTCCGATCCGGACCGGTTTCGATTCACACCGGAGCAGACGCTTCAGGTGCGCATGACCAAGTCCAGTATCAATGCCTTGATGAATCAGGCGAAAAAGATCTTGATGGATGTTGCAACATATGTTAATAATTAAAAATTTTATTGTTGTAGCGGGGTGTGTTCAATAATCCCCACCAAAGAACGCGAAGGTCACGAAGATTTTGATTTTTAAATCTTTTTTCATCGCGGACTTCGTGAACTTCGTGGTGGCAAATATTTCTCACGATTGTGAGAACAAATTAAGGAAAGCTGGAGATATATGACAGGAATGAGTACCAGTGCGTTTGCAAAAAGCCGGATCGTTTGGATGATATGCATTGCTTGTCTGCTGGGTATCAGCATGCCCATGGCCGCAGGTGCCGCAGAGGTGGTAGACCGTGTTGTTGCGGTGGTCAATGACGATATTATTCGGCTGCGGGAGTTGAATCAGGCGCTTGAACCGGTTGAAAAGCAGATCCGTTCCGAGGACATGTCAGCAGAAGAAACGCAAAAACAGCTCTTTGAGGCGCGGGAACGCGTGTTAGACGAGTTGATCCAGGAGGTCCTGGCAGACCAGCAGATTGCGGATACCGGCATCCAGGTGGATGAAAGCGACGTGGATGCCGCCATTGAGCAGATCAAGTCCCGGAACTATTACACTGATGAGGATCTGCGCCAGGCCCTGCAGATGCAGGGAATGAGCATGGAGCAGTACCGCGGCGAGATCAAGAACCAGATGCTTCGCAGCCAGCTGGTCAACCGGAAGGTCAAGTCCAAAATCGTGATTACCGAGGAGGACATCCGTCGCTATTACGAAGCCCATCCGGAAAAATACGGCGGCACAGTGGAATACAAGCTGCGCAATATTGTAATGCAATATCCGGAATACGACGACCAGGAGGCAAAAGCCGAGGTCAAAGAAGAAATGAACTCCGTGCGCGATGCCTTAGAGCAGGGCGCTTCGTTTGAAAAAATGGCCCGCGAGTATTCGGAAGCCGGAAATGCTTCCGACGGCGGGCAACTGGGCAAATTCGCCCTTGATGACCTGTCCCGCAATCTCAAGCCCGTGATCCGGGATCTGGAAGCCGGAGAATTTTCAGATATCGTGGAGACAGAGCAGGGTTTTCAGATCTTTTACGTGCAGGACATTGTCAAGACTGACCCGGAGCCGCTGGAAAAGGTTTCGGACAAAATCGAGAACACGCTTTATGAGCAGCAGGTGAATGAAAAATATGATGCCTGGATTCAATCACTCCGGGAAGATGCCCATATCCGCATCATTCGGTAAAAAAAGGCCGATTTCCGGATGCGGAAGACCCAAGCATACGGTGCGGGTGAAATGAGTTGACAAAGCGATCATTTCAAGATCATTCCGGCATTTTGTCATTCGGCCGCTACCTCAAGGCCGTACGCGAACACCAGGGCATTTCCCTGGAATCGGTTGCTGCAGAAATCCGGGTTTCGCCCCGACAGCTGACGTGGATTGAAGCCGAGGATCATGACCGGATGCCGGCCGAAGTCTATACCCGGGGAATCCTGCGGGCTTATGCCCGGGCTGTCGGCGTGGACCCCGAGGATATTGTCGAACGCTACCAGATTCATCGGGCAGCCCATGAACAGTCCGTCCGGCAGGAAGCCGAAATCCTGACTTCCGGGCGAAAAACCGTTTCCCGGATGTTCCTGGCGTTGGGGGTGCTCGCCGTGATCATGGCTTTGACCTTGTATTTCTATGGTTCTGGAGAACACGGGTCTGCAGATTACAGGGCCTCGCAGGAAACCCGGGAAGAAGTCAGTGGAAAAGCCGGGCAGAAGACGCAGGGAAATAATGCTTCGCCTTCTTCGCCGGCCGATGATTCGACCCGTGGTGCAGGCGGCGGCCAGGAAGCCCTGGAGGCGGATCTGGGGGGCCGGCAGCGACTTTCCATTGACGCGGTTTCCGAAGTAACCATCAAAATCCGGGTCGATGAAGAGCCCTACACGAAATACCGGCTCGACCCCAACGATCATATGGAATTGGCGGCACAGTCGCGCTTTCACATATTCATCAGTGATTCGGCCGGGATCCGGCTTCACTTCAACGGACAACCCGTTGAAATCGCTTCCGAACCGGGGCATTCGGCCGAGCTCACGCTACCGCAACAGTCCGGAAGAAAATAATGGCAAACCAGCGCCACTACATACTCATCGAAACCGTCAAGCGCCTGCTGCGCCGCGGATCCCATGCCCGGCTGAAAAAGATCATCGGCCGGATCCATGCAGCGGATCTGTCCACCGTGTTTCCGTCCCTGTCTGTTTCCCACCAGCGCCGGCTTTTCCGGCTTATCGAGGATCGCCAGGAACAGGGCGTGATCCTCACGGAGCTCGACAATGATATCGTGCTGTCGATCATTGAAGACCTGGATCTGCAGGAAATCGTTGAAATCCTTGAAAGCATGCCCTCTGACGATGCCGCTGCCTTTATCAAGCTGCTTCCCCAGGAGCAGGCCGACGAGGTCCTTGAGCGAATCCGGAAAAAAGGCGGCGAGGATGTCGAGAGCCTGCTGAAATACCCGGATGATTCCGCAGGCGGGATCATGATTCCGGATTTCATCGCCCTGCCGGAAAACATGACCGCCGGGGAAGTGATCTCCACGCTGCAGTCCCAGGAATACAAAGACATTGAAATGCCGTTTTACATCTACGTGGTCGATGATATGGAACGGCTCACGGGCGTCTGTTCCCTGCGCCAGCTGGTGCTGGTCCGGCCGGACACGCCACTGAAGGAATTCATGTCTACAGACGTGATTTCCGTGACCACGGATATGGACCAGGAAGAGGTGGCCAAGATCGTTGCCCGGTACAATTTTCTGGCCGTACCGGTGGTGGATGCCGAACACCGCATGGTCGGTCTGGTTACCGTGGATGACGTCATTGATATTTTCCGCGAAGAGGCCACAGAAGACATCCTGAAGATGGCGGGTGTGGGCGAGGAATTCGTTGAGACCAAGTCGGTCTTCCGCAGTACCCGCATCCGGCTGCCGTGGCTGTTTGCCAGCTGCGTGGGCGGTGTGATTGCCATTTTCGTCATCGGGCATTTTGAGGCAAGCCTGCAGGAGATTTCGTATCTTGCAGCATTTATTCCGGTTATCATGGGAATGGGCGGCAACGTGGGGATCCAGTCCTCCACGATTGTCGTGCGGGGGCTTGCCACCGGCCGGATACTCATCGGCGACCTGTGGCGGGTGATTGCCAAGGAACTGGCCGTGGGCGTGATCCTGGGGGTGGTTTACGGATTGCTGCTGGCCGGCCTGGCCCAGTACCAGTACAGTGTTTCCGGATTCAGCCTGGCGGTTTCCATGGGGGTTTTGTCGTCCATGTCGGTTGCCGCCCTCATCGGTTCGCTTTTGCCCATGCTTTTTGCGCGGGTCAACGTGGATCCCGCGGTTGCCACGGGTCCGTTTGTCACCTCGGCCATTGATATCGTCAGTGTTTTCTTTTATTTCCAGCTTGCCACGTTTCTCCTTGGAATATAGCACATGTCGGGGTTTTCCACGCCGGCGATCCTGCTGCGCCGGATTGAGCACGGCGATTATGACCTGATTGTCACGTTTTTGACCCGGCATCGGGGCAAGGTCTCGGTGGTGGCCAAGAATGCCAAGAAGAGCCGGAAACGCTTTTCCGGCCTGCTGGAACCGTTTACCGCCCTGAATGTAGTGTGCCGCAGCACACGGGGCGGGTCCATGCCCATACTCCAGGAAGCCTCCATGCAGGAACCGTTTGCCAATATCCGGGCCGATGCGGTCAAGACCCTTTATGCCGCCTACTGGTCGGAACTGCTGCACGGGTGGATGGAGGAGGGCAAGCCCCAGCAACGGGTCTACCGCCTGCTTTATTATGCACTGGGGGCACTGGATCAGGACCTGAGCGGGCCGGCCGAGATGAGCATTATTTTTCAGATGCGTTTTTTAACGATTGCAGGCCTTGCCCCGGGGCTGGAGGCATGCGGCATATGCCGCACGAAACTCGATGCAATAGCGGCGCATTCGGTGATTTTTGATCTTGAAAAGGGCGGCATTGTATGCAATGGATGTGCGGCAGATACGGACCGCACCCGCCTGCGGATTTCAAAAGGCACGATAAAGCAGCTTTCCTGGATCCGGGAAAATGACATCAGGGCCGTGGGGCGGCTGCGGTTTACCGGGACTGCTGTCAAAGAGGGACTTGCGGCGATGGAGGCGTTTTTGCCTTATCACCTGGGAAGAAGACCGCGCAGCCTGCGGGTCATTGCCCAGATGCGCGGATGGTGATGCATTTTCAGGAAAAAACCGTAGACATGACAAACCGGATTCGTCAGATGCTGGAGGAAAGACCGGTTGCGGCCTCGGCCCCCTGCCGGATTGATCTTGGCGGTACGCTGGATATCAGCAGCCTGTTTTATCCGCTGGCCTATCTGGAGCCGTGTACGTTTAATGCGGCAATCGACATGCGCACCCGGGTGCGGATTGCCCCGGGCCGGCCGGGACGGGTCCGGGTGGCCTCGGCGGGATTCGAACCCGCGGAATACCCGATAGACGAGATGCCCTTTGATCACCGGCTGGGCCTGATATTTGCCATTGCGGCTTATTTCCGGATTGACGGCATTGCCATTGAAATTGAGTCCGCTTCTCCGCCCAGAAGCGCCCTTGGCGGATCATCGGCTGCCGCCGTGGCCCTGGTGGCTGCATTTTACGGACTGATGCAGGACGCCGGGGAGAACTCCCCGGATTATGCCGCGATTGCCGCGCTGGCCCATGCCATAGAGGAGAGTATCGCCGGGGTGCCCTGCGGCATGCAGGACCAGCTGGCAGCGATCCACGGCGGTGTGAATGCCTGGCACTGGAAAGCCGATGCCGGCCGGCCGGGATACTGCAGGCAGCAATTAGTCAGTGCGGGGCAAACCGCCGGGATCGAAGGGCACTTCCTGGTAGCCTATTGCGGGGTGCCCCATGAATCAAAGGATATCAACGGCACCTGGATCCGTCGCTTCCTGGCGGGCCGCGACCGGTGGAAGTGGGTGGAAATCGTCGAGGTTGCCCGGCAGTTTGTTCAGGCTTTTGCCAGGGGCGATTTTATTGAAGCCGCCCGCTGTATGAACCATGAAACCCGTATCCGGCGGGAACTCACCCCGGAGGTGGTTGACGAGATCGGCGCGGAACTGGTGGCTGCGGCTGCCGCGAAAAATTGCGGGGCCCGGTTCACGGGTGCCGGCGGGGGCGGATGTCTTTGGGCAATCGGCCCTGCAGGCGCAATTGCCGATCTCCGGTCCGAGTGGGCCGGGATTGTCAGCCAGCGGCCGGATGGGAAGATTCTGGACGTGGGGGTGGATACGGTTGGGGTTAGCAGAGAGTGTTAAGTGATTAAGTGATTAAGTGTTTAAGTAAAATCAGAGTGTTAGCTTTTTGTTGCTTGGCGGGCATAACTTTTTTAAGACTTCTAAGTAACTTCGTTCAAGGTTCAAGGTCCAAGGGCCAAGGTTCAAGGTTTAAAAAAATAAAAACAACGCCTTTAAACATGCGGCAAAAAGTTATTTGGAGTGCGCGGTCCCGGGCTGCTGTCCGGGGGGAACACTTCCAAGGAAGTCCTTTTTTACGCTTTAACGAAATTCCACTTCGTTGCCCTGACGGCGGTGCGGAAAAGCGGGTTTCCGAGCGGAATTTGAGGCGCCAGGAGGCTCCTGGAGCGAGGAAACGCCTTTTTCGCGCCGCCGATCAGCCAAGGCGGTTAAGGATTTCCTTTCTTCAAAAATACCGCGACTGCGGGAGAAATAGCTTTTTACGAAGCCATCAACAGTAATTATACATGCAATCGGGATAAAAGCAAATGTATGTTCAGGACGTGATTTTGGCACTGCAGCGCTTCTGGGCGCGCAAGGGATGCGTGCTGGTTCAGCCCTATGACATGGAGGTGGGCGCGGGCACGTTTCACCCCTCCACGCTGCTGCGCACCCTGGGCCCGGAGCCCTGGCGGGTGGCTTATGCCCAGCCCTCGCGCAGGCCCACTGACGGCCGATACGGAGACAACCCCTACCGGCTGCAGCACTATTATCAGTTCCAGGTCATTCTCAAGCCGTCTCCCAAGAACGTCCAGGACCAGTTTATCCAGAGCTTGAAAGCCCTGGGCGTGGATCCCCTGGATCATGACATCCGTTTTGTGGAAGATGACTGGGAATCGCCGACGCTTGGCGCTTCGGGTCTGGGCTGGGAAGTGTGGCTCGACGGCATGGAAATCACCCAGTTTACTTATTTCCAGATGGCAGGCAGCATCGAGGTGCACCCGGTGTCCGTGGAACTGACCTACGGGGTGGAACGCATCTGCATGTTCCTCCAGGGGGTGGACAATGTTTTTCACCTGCAGTGGAACCGCGAGCTTACTTACGGGGATCTGCATCACCAATTGGAAGTCGAGCAGTCCACGTATAATTTTGAGTCCGCCGATATTGACATGCTCTTTGACTGCTTTGCCAAGTTCGAGGCTGAATCGAAGCGCACGGCCGGGCAGCAAATGGTGCTTCCGGCCTACGAGTACTGTCTGAAATGTTCCCACGTATTCAACCTGCTCGAGGCCCGGGGCGCGATCAGTGTGACCGAGCGGACCGGTTTCATTGCCCGGATCCGCAACCTGGCCCGCAAATGCGCCGAAGTCTATATCCGGCAGCGCGAAAATCTTGGATACCCGATGCTGAAAACCGGCACGGAAACAAACAGGGATCAAAATGAACCGACTGCTCATTGAAATCGGGACAGAGGAAATTCCTTCCGGCTATATCGTGCCCGCGCTTGAGGCCTTCCGGTCCCGGCTAACACAGCGGCTGGCGGAGCTGCGCATCGAATGCGGGCCGGCCCGGGTTTACGGAACGCCCAGGCGCCTGGCGGTGGTTGTCGAGGATGTGGCAGAGCGCCAGAGCCCGGTTACCCACCAGGTGATGGGGCCGCCGGAGCGGGTGGCATTTGACGATAACGGCCGGGCCACCAAGGCGGCCCGGAAATTTGCCGAAAAATCCGGGGTTTCGGTAAATCGGCTGAAATTAAAGGAAACCGAAAAAGGCCGGTATGTCTGCATCACCAAAACCGACCGGGGACGGGCTGCCGCGGGCGTGTTGCGGGAGGTGCTCCCCGAGATCATCGGCGCCATTGCGTTTCCCAAGACCATGAGATGGGGTGATCTGCGCACCGCCTTTGCCCGTCCGGTGCATTCCATTGTCGCCCTGCTCGGGGACCGGGCGATTTCCTTTGTCTTCGGCGATACCAGAAGCGGCCGGCACACTTTCGGTCACCGGTTCATGCGGCCGGGCAAAATCCGGCTGGCCGCTTCGGAGGACTACCTGGATGCCCTGGCAGAAGCTTACGTGCTGGCTGACATGGACCAGCGCCGTGCCGTGATGCAGGATCGCATGAAGCGGGCCGTCGGGCAGGCGGGCGGATATATCCTTGAAGATGCCGGCCTGGTGGAGACCAACACCAACCTGGTGGAATACCCGGAGGTGGTGCTGGGCCGTTTTGAGGAAAAATTCCTGGAACTGCCCAGGGAAGTCCTTGTTACTGCCATGCGGGAGCATCAGCGCTATTTTGCGGTCGTGGACGGCGAGAATGCCATAATGCCGTATTTTATCGCCGTGAACAATACCCGGGCCAGGAATATGCGCGTGGTGGCCGCGGGCCATGAGCGGGTACTCAAGGCGCGCCTGGAAGATGCCCGGTTTTTTTACCATACAGACCTGAAGGTTTCGCCCGATCAGCGCCTGGAATCCCTGAAATCCGTGGTGTTCCAGGCAGAGCTGGGTTCGGTTTATGACAAGACCCTGCGCATCCGAAAACAGGGGGCCATCCTGTGCCGCGAGCTTGGTATCGGCAAGGATGTCCTGGCCCGGGTGGATCGGGCGGCAATGCTGTGCAAAACGGATCTGGTCAGTCATGTGGTAATTGAATTTCCCAAGCTCCAGGGCACCATGGGTCGGATTTACGCGCAGACGGCAAATGAGCCCGAGGCGGTGGCCAATGCCATTGAAGAACACTACCGGCCGTCGTATTCCGGCGGGCCGCTGCCGGCCACCCTCACGGGTGCAATCCTTTCGATCGCGGACAAGATCGATACCATTTGCAGTTGTTATTACGTGGGCCTGGTACCCACCGGGGCGTCGGATCCCTATGCCCTGCGCCGGCAGGCAATAGGAATTATTCAGACCGCCCTGGATCGGGATCTGGAGTTTTCCCTGGCCGGGATCATCCACGCGGGCATGGAAATGTTCGGCCTGTCCGGCCGGGACCTGGATGACAAGGCTGAGGCGGTTTTCGCGTTTATGCAGAGCCGGATGGCCTATTTGCTCGAGGATTCGGGGATCCCCCGGGACCTGGCCGCTGCGGCCATATCCGCTTCGGCAGATAATATTTGCGACGTCTGGCGACGGGCCGGCGCCCTGCACCGCATGAAATCCGCCCCGGATTTTGATTCCCTGGCAGTGGGCTTCAAGCGGGTAGTCAATATCATCCGCAAGGCGGATCCGGCAGACACGGCCGATTCAAAGGTGAATCCGGACCTGTTTGCGGATCCGGCCGAAACCGCCCTGCATGAAGCGGCCCTGCAGGCCCGGCAAAGCGTCTTGCGCCACTTGAAACAAAAGGAAATTGATGCCGCCTTTACAGAGATCGGCGGATTAAAACCGCAGGTGGATGCCTTTTTTGATACCGTGCTGGTCATGGCCGAGGATCCGGCACTCCGGAAAAACCGCCTGGCCCTGTTAAAACAGATTTCCGACCTGTTTGACCGGCTTGCGGATTTTTCCAGAATTTCCACGTAAGTCCCACTGAACAATAAGATGTGTTCAGGGAAATCCGAAAATTGAAATCCGAAATTCGAAACCCGAAACCCGAAACAAATTCGAAATTCAAATGAAGCAATGATCAAAACGAGTATAATGCAAATTTGATGTTTCTGTCATTGGAACATTAATAATTTTGCCATTATTTCGGATTTCGAAATTCGGATTTCGAAATTCGGATTTCGAATTTATGATTGAATTAAATGAAGATAAGCATGCTGCCGGACAAAGGCGGCGATTTTTCAGCGGTTACAGGAGGTATCCATGGCAGGTTATGATCCGGAAAAAGACAAACTAATCAAGCAATGGAAAAACGAGGAAACCGGTTTGATCGTTTCCATTAACCAGTACGGGGAAGGCGAGCCCAAGGTGCAGATCGGCCCCCGGATTTTAAAGAAAAAAGACGGCACTGACCGGGCGCCGGCCAAGGCGGGCCGCCTGTCCATGGAAGACCTGCTTTGGCTTCACGAAATCATCGACGAGGTCAAAGACGAGCTGGCAGAACACGTAAATCCCATGGAATAAACAGCCCATGAACGCCACCCCGGATGACAGCACCCGAAAGCGCGCCGAATATCTCAGGCAGCAGCTTGACTATCACAATTACCGGTATTTCGTGCTCGATGATCCGGCAATATCGGATGCGGAATACGACCGGATGATGCAGGAGCTCATTGAGCTGGAAAACCGGTTTCCGGAGCTGGCTGTATCGGATTCTCCCACGGCCCGCGTGGGCTCGGCCCCGCTTGAGAAATTTGAAACCATTTCCCATTCCGTTCCCATGCTGAGCCTGGACAAGGGATTTGACGAATCCGATATCATAGAATTTGACCAGCGGGTCAGGCGGGGACTGAAAACCGATAAAGACGTCCTGTATACGGTTGAGCCCAAAATGGACGGGGTCGCCGTGGAACTGGTCTACCGGCAGGGCCGGCTGGAAACGGCATCCACCCGGGGTGACGGGTATACCGGAGAGCTGATTACGCCCAATATCCGGACCATCCAGTCTGTTCCGCTGCGCCTGCGCCAGGACAGCGACATCTCCGTGCCGTCACTGCTGGAGGTCCGGGGCGAGGTTTTCATGGAAACCGCGGATTTCAAGCAGTTAAATCAATGGCGCCTGGAAAATGACCTTCCGCTGTTTGCCAACCCGAGAAACGCTTCTGCCGGCTCCCTTCGCCAGTTGGACTCGAAAATCACCGCAAAGCGGCCGCTGAAAATATTCGTATACGGCATTGGCCTGGTGGAAGGGCTGCAATTTTCATATCACGCCGAAACCCTTAAATCCCTTGCAAAACTGGGGTTTCCGATCAATCCCCGGGTGCGCTGCCGGATTTCGGCCGATGATGCGGTTGCTTACTATCGGGAACTGGACGCCGAGCGCATGGAACTGCCTTATGAAATCGACGGGATCGTCATGAAGGTCGATTGGTATGCGTACCACGAGCAGCTCGGCACCACGTCGCGAAGTCCGCGCTGGGCGGTGGCCATCAAGTTTGCGGCCCTGCAGGAAAGAACCCGGGTCAAGGATATCGTGGTCCAGGTGGGGCGCACCGGTGCGCTGACCCCGGTGGCACTGCTCGAGCCGGTCAATATCGGCGGGGTGACCGTCAGCCGGGCCTCGCTTCACAACGAGGACGAGGTGGCCAAAAAGGACGTGCGCATCGGGGATGCGGTCTTGGTACAGCGGGCCGGGGACGTGATCCCGGAAATCGTCAAGGTAATGGATTCCCTGCGCGACGGCTCGGAAAAGCCGTTTGAAATGCCCGCTGCCTGCCCGGTATGCGGAGCGGATGCGGTCCGCATCGAGGACGAGGCCATCACCCGGTGTATCAACAAGAACTGCCCGGCCCAGCTCAAGGGCAATATCCGCCATTTTGCCTCAAAGGGCGGATTTGATATCGACGGTCTGGGCACAAAGCTCATTGACCAGTTGGTGGACAAGAAGCTTGTCACTTCCCTTGCAGATATTTTCCGGCTTGACGCGGCCACCCTTCAGGGCCTGGATCGCATGGGAAAGAAGTCCGCGCAGAACCTTGTCAATGCCATCGCCGAAAGCCGCCGTATCGGCTTTTCCAGGTTCCTTTATGCGCTGGGTATACGCCACGTGGGGCAATACGTGGCCAAGATGCTGGCTTCCCGGTATGCCGACGTAAATGAACTGGCCGCAGCCGGCAGGGAGGAACTCGAACAAATCGAGGGCCTGGGACCGGTGGTGGCCGAAAGCATTGCCGCGTTTTTTTCCCGCAGGCAGAACCTGGAATCCATAAGGGCGCTGCAGGATCTGGGCGTGCAGATTGTATCGGAAAAAACTGAAAACCGCGGTCAGCCTTTGGCCGGAAAGACGTTCGTGCTCACGGGCACGCTGCCGGGGGTGACCCGGAACCGGGCCCGGGAAAAAATCGAGTCTGCCGGCGGCAAGGTGAGCGGATCGGTCAGCAGCCGGACCGATTACTTGGTTGCCGGCCAGTCGCCCGGATCCAAGCTGGATAAAGCCCGAAGGACCGGGGTGCGGGTGCTTGACGAGGACGAATTGCGCCGGGTGCTTGCAGAGGCGGGCGTTTCTCTTTGACTTACTTGATCCCTTTTCCTGCATGCATTATAATTCAAACGGAAAACCACGAAGCGCGCGAAGACCACGAAGTAAATGATTTTTAAAAATTTATTCTTCGTGCGCTTCGTGTTCTTTGTGGTTTGGATTTTTCCGGATAATACATTCACCTAAATTGAGCGATTCAGAAAGGAGTGATAGCAATATGGCCAAAAAGGC
>JBKHJS010000158.1:0-5174 GCA_046537995.1 Desulfobacterales bacterium | reverse complement strand
TGGTCTTGCCCATGCCCACCTCGTCTGCGAGCAGGGCCCTGCCGCGAAAGGTTTTTAAGACCTTGCGGGCGGTTTCTTCCTGGTATTCCAGGGAGGTTATTGAGTTGAGGGTGCTTAAGCACAGCAGATGATCAAAGGTCTCCTTGAACCGGAGCCGTACCGCATCCATAACCAGATCGTAATGCTCCCGGGAGGCAGGGGCGGCCTCGGCGAAACCTTTGGCAATATCTTTTTCACCGATTTCCAGTGTGATCGGGATTTCCGGGACGGCCTCCCTGGCCGCGGGGGCAGTTTCACCGGATTTTGCGGGCTCCTCGAATTCTTTCTGCGGTGGTGTTGTCTTTCGGCCTGATTCAAGGGCACTGCGGGGGGCAGTGCCGGTTTCGGATTTCCGTTTGTCCGGGGTTTGGGATTTAACCCGGCGGGAAGAGGCACTTTCCTGGTATTCCAGCATCGCCTGGCTATAGCTGATGACCTGGTTGAGTCCTTTCTCAAAATCCTTCGGGTTTTCAAGCTTCAGGGACTTGCGCCGGGCGAGGAGTTCTTCGCTGATTTGCTTTGCCCGCAGGAATTCGCCGGCATCGATCAGATATCTGCACAACCCCAGTAAAAGCTTGTTATCAACGGGCGTATTTTCCAGAAGACCCCGCTCGTGGAGCAGAAGAAGCCCGTTTCTGATCAGCTCATCTTTTTCCGCAGTATCTCCCAGCCGAATCAGCTCAAACAGCCCCTCCTTGTTGTCCGGGTCCCGCTTGAGCGCTTTTTTCAAAAAGGCTTCGGCCTTGTCATAGTTGCCTATATCCTTGTAATAGCGGGCGCCCTCAAAATAGAATTCCGCCTTTTCCCGGCGGGCCTGCTGTGCCGAGTGCTGGCTGAAGTCTTTTTTCTTTTGCTTTCTTCGTTTTGTCCGGTTTTTTTTCGATGCAGATCCGGCCATTTCAGGCAGACTCCAAATTTATTCGCCTTGCTTTTTTGGAAGCAATAATATTTGTTGAAAATAGTCCAAAACAACTGTCAGGTCAAGAAGATACACAGATATGCCAAGTGCCGGTGTCCTGCTGTTGCAAAAAAACCTTGAAAGAAAGCGCCATTATTGTTTAAAAACATTTTTTACAGAAAGCCAGGACTTCTTCTTATATTCTTAAAGACAGGCCACAGCCCAATTGCCAGCCAAAGCCGAAACAAAGCAGACACTTAGCGCATCCGTGCTGCCGGATCAAACCATTGTATTGGAATGGATTGCCACCCGGCAGTACATGTCCGGATCCAGAAACAAGCTTGAGGCAGATGTTTATGCCGCCTATACTTCCCGCAAGACCGGGGACTGGCTTCTTTTAGTCGGATTCTGCGACAAAGGCATCCCCCTTTCTGCTCCGCTGGCGTTTTTTCGCCAGTTTGCCGGAGATTTCGCCGAAGCGGTATGCAGCATACCCGAAATTGAAGAATTGCGGGAAAACGTTGCGGTTGACCCTGATGCAGCCGCCTTTGACAGGCACCTGGAAAACCTGCCGCCTATGCCCGGGGCGGAATACGTTGACCGGTCCTTTTTACACGGATTGTGGCAGAAACTCCACGAAGCCTTTGCCGGGGCGCTTCAATCCTGGTCCGGCACCGTGGCCGAATATATCCGGCGCATCCGGCCGGATGCGCAGCTGGCGGGGCGGGTTTTTTTCCATCTGGTGGAAAACACCCGGACCGACGACCCGTTCGCGTTTCTGGCCACATATTCCACCGGCCCGGACCCCGGGGCCAAATCCCGTCACGTACCGCTCAAGCATGCCCTGGAAGCCTACAAGGACAGCGAGGATGAGCTGTATCACCTGCTTGCCACGGTTTACCGGGCCGCGGAAAAAAGCGAACTGGTCCGTGAATTAATCGACAGCGGCGACCTGTTCCATCCGCTTTTCTGGTCATCCAAAAAAGCATATGAATTTTTAAAGGAGGTCCCGATCTACGAAGCCGCGGGCATCCTCTGCCGGATTCCCAACTGGTGGAAGGCAAAAAGCGCGGCGGTCCAGCTGAATCTGCAAACCGGAGATACCGGCCCCTCCTTTGTCGGCCTGGATGCGCTGGTCTCATTTAAACCAAAACTTTTAATCGGGGACGAGGAGATTTCCGCAGATGAGGCCCGGCGTCTGCTGGAGGAGGCAGAGGGACTGGCCTTTATCAAAAACAAGTGGGTGGCCGTGGATCCAAAGCGCCTGGAGCAAACCCTGGCAGCCTATGAAAAGGCGGAAGCGATCGCGGAAAAGGGCGGTCTGAGCTTAAAAGAAGCCATGCAGCTCCAAATGAATCCTGAAAAGGCGCTCGGAGAGGAGCCGGAGGAAGCCGGGTATGCCGTATCCCAGGGGCAATGGCTTAAAGGCGTTTTGCAACGGCTCGGGCGGCCAGAGCAGATCTCGCAGGTGGCGCCGTCAACGCGGTTTAAGGCCGAGCTTCGGCCCTATCAGCAGGAGGGGGTGAACTGGCTGTATTTTCATTACAAAATGGGGTTTGGCGCCTGCCTGGCCGATGACATGGGGCTGGGCAAAACCGTGGAAGTCCTTGCCCTGCTCGATGTGTTAAAGCCCAACGGCAGCGGCGGCGAAAACCGCGGCAAAAAAGCCGACCTTTTAATTGTGCCCGCCTCTCTTGTCTCCAACTGGGCAGAGGAGATCGAACGGTTTTTCCCGGATCTTGTGTATCTGGCCGCTCACCCGGCATTGCAGCAAAACAAGCGGATGCGTGCAAAGGATGAAAGCACCCTGGACACCTATGACCTGGTGATTACCACCTATGGATTAATCCAGCGCTATGACTGGCTTAAAGATTATCCTTGGCGGTATGTGATCCTTGACGAAGCCCAGGCCATTAAAAATTCGGCAACCAAGCAGACACGGGCGGTCAAGCACTTAAGTGCCCAAAACCGGATCATTCTCACGGGTACCCCGATTGAAAACCGGCTTTCGGACCTCTGGTCTTTGTTTGATTTCTTAAACCCGGGCCTGCTGGGAACCGCCACGGAGTTTAAAAGCTACATGAAGCAGCTTGACAAGGGGGAAAAAGATCACGCCGGCCTGCGGCGGCTGGTGCGCCCCTTTATCCTGCGCCGCTTGAAAACCGACCGGGACGTGATCGACGATCTGCCCGAAAAGGTGGAAATGAAATCATATGCACAGCTCACCCAAAAACAGTACCTGCTCTATCAGCGGCTTGTGGACAATCTGACAGAAACAATTGAAACAGCCGAAGGCATTGAGCGAAAGGGCCTGGTGCTGTCCTCGCTGATGAAGTTCAAACAGATATGCAACCATCCGGATCAATACCTGGGCGCGCAAGGTTTTAACGAGGCGGCCAGCGGCAAGTTCTCCCGTTTACGACAGATTTGTGAAACCATCCATGAAAAGCGGGAACGGGTTTTGGTCTTTACCCAGTTCAGGGAAATGGTCGGCCCGCTGGCCGGATTTCTGGAGCAGATATTCGGGCGGCCGGGCCTTTTCATTCACGGCGGCGTTGCAGTGGGTAAGCGCAAAAAACGGGTGCAGCAGTTCCAGGCAGATGCCTATACCCCGTTTATGGTGCTTTCGCTGAAAACCGGCGGCGTGGGGCTCAACCTGACCCGGGCCGGACATGTCGTGCATTTTGACCGCTGGTGGAACCCGGCCGTGGAAAACCAGGCCACAGACCGGGCCTTTCGCATCGGGCAGAAAAAAAACGTCATGGTCCACAAGTTTTTAACCCAGGGCACGGTAGAGGAAAAAATCGACAGGATGCTTTCATCCAAACAGAGTCTGGCAGAAGATGTCATCGGCAACACAGGCGAGGCCTGGATCACCGAAATGGACGACCAAGAGTTAATTGACACCTTCCGGCTGGGCCTGTAAGCTTATGTTTAAAAAGGAGTGAGCGGCTCATGCGCTACAGCGGTTTTCCCAGATATGTCCCGGTAGACGAACGCAGGGCAAAGGCGGAACGAAAAATCAAGGAAATGCGGAAGAAAAATCCGGATATCCGGCCGGTTGTCATCGAGGGCCGGGCAAGCCTTGCCCGCACCTGGTGGGGCAGGGCCTGGAACCGGAACCTTGAGGGATACGCGGATTATCACAACCGCATCGCCCGGGGGCGCAGCTATGTCCGGCATATGGCGGTAATCGATCTTCAGATAAATCCCGGCCATGTCGCCGCTCTGGTCGTGGGGTCGCGGTCAAAGCCATATTCGGTTGATATCAGGATAAAGCCCTTGCCGGCAAAGATCTGGAACGCCATTATAAAAGACTGCGCCGGGCAGGTGCACTCCATGCAGGAGCTGTTGGCCGGCCAGTTTCCCCGGTCCATCGGTGAACGGTTCACCTCCCGCAAAAACGGACTTTTCCCGTCCCCGGAGGAAATTGCCTTTGATTGCAGCTGCCCGGACTGGGCCTATATGTGCAAGCATGTAGCTGCCGCTCTTTACGGCATCGGCGCCCGCCTGGATGAATCCCCCGAGCTTTTTTTCACCCTCAGAAATGCAGATGTTCAGCAACTGGCGAAAAGCACCGTGCGGGGCGCCAGGCAGCATTTGCTCAGCCGGGCCGGGGAAAACCGGGGCAAAGAAGACATGGACAATGCCGAGCTTTCGGAAATGTTCGGCATTGAAATGGATGAAGCCCCGGCGGCAAAACCGGCAAAAACCCGGAAGGCGCCCAAAAAGTCCGCCGGAAGTAAAAAATCGCCGCGCGCGCCGGGCAGGCAGGTTTCCGGTGATACCGAAGCGATTTTTGCCGTCATCCGACGTTCAAAAAAAGGCATCGATTTTGCTGGAATACAGAAAAAAACGGGCCTGCCGGAACAAAAAATCCGCAATACAATTGCGGCCCTGCACCGGAAAAAGCAAATCCGCCGGATATCAAGGGGACTGTACAAGGGCGCATGAATTTCGGAATCCGGGAAAAACGCGTTTGCCTCGGCTCAGTAATGATAGCGCAGTTGAACGATGAGAATGGCATCTTTTAAGGGTTTGTAGACATACCGGTGCTCCTCGTTGATGCGACGCGACCAGTAACCGGCCAGGGCGTGTTTCAATGGTTCCGGCTTTCCGATACCTTTAAAAGGGTCACGCTGGGTGGCCCTGATCAGCTATTTATAATACAGCCGGTCCTCAAGCTTCATGAAACCCCGGACTGTCTGGGACAGGCCGAAGGTGAGAGGTTCGGGCG
>JBKHJS010000157.1:0-5203 GCA_046537995.1 Desulfobacterales bacterium | reverse complement strand
CGGTCTTTGGCAGCTCGTAGCCGTAGAAATAGCGCAGGGCATACATCTTGCCCGCGTAAAAATCCCGGTCCTTTTTCTTTGGCCCCGATTCCAGGGCCTTGCGGGCGGCAATGCCCTGCAGCAGCCACTGCCAGGCAATGGTAATGATCCCGAAATATTCCAGGTAGAGCACGGCATCTGCCAGGAAAACCTCTGCGCCCTGCTTTTCGGCAACCGAGACCTGGTGCCGGGTCACCGCCTGGAGCCTGTCCAGGGCCTGCTCGAGTCTGCCGGCAAACCCGGCCAGCTCGGAATCCTGCTTTGCCGCGGCAATGGTTTCCTGCAGCTCATTTACGTAATGGGCAAAGGCCTGGCCCTGCTGCATCATCACCTTTCTGCCCAGCAGGTCCATGCCCTGCACACCGGTGGTGCCCTCGTGGATGGGATGGATCCGGCAGTCCCGGTAATACTGCTCCAGGGGATAGTCATCACAGTACCCGGAGCCGCCCAGGCACTGCAGGCCGGCGCTGATGGCCAGATTGCCCATTTCCGAGGGGTAGGTCTTGGCCACCGGGGTCAAAATTTCAAGCAGCAGGTTGTATTTCTGCTGCTTTTCGGCATCGAGGACCTTCAGGTAGTCCACGTACTTGCTGCACTGGGTCAGCAGCGAAAGCGAGCCCTCCACCACTGCCTTCTGAAGCAGCAGCATCCGCTTGACATCCGCGTGCTCGATAATGGCAACCGGCGGGGAGGCCGGGTCCTTCTGCCCGGGCTTGCGCCCCTGCTGCCGGGAGCGGCTGTACTCCAGGGCGGCATAATAGGCCGCGCTGGCCATGGCCGTGGCGCCCATGCCCACGCCGATGCGGGCCTCGTTCATCATCTGGAACATGTATTTCAGCCCCTGGTGCGGCTCGCCCACCAGCCAGCCCCGGCAGTCGTTCTTGTCGCCCATGCTCAGCTGCGCAATCGGGCACCCGCGATAGCCCAGCTTGTGATAGATCCCGGAAGTCGCCACGTCATTGGAAACCAGGGTGCCGTCCGCCTCCGGGCGGTACTTGGGCACCACGAACAGGGAAATTCCCTTCACGCCGGCCGGTGCACCGGGGATCTTGGCCAGCATCAGGTGCACAACGTTTTCCACCGCGTCATGATCGCCCGCGGAAATGAAGATCTTCTGCCCCTTGATCGCGTAATAGCCCTGGTCCGTGGGCTCGGCCATGGTGGCCACATCAGACAGCGAAGAGCCCGCCTCTGGCTCGGTCAGTGCCATGGTGCCCTGCCACCTGCCGGCGCGCATATTGGGCACATACGTGTCATAGAGCGCCTTGCTGCCAAAGCACTCGATCAGGTGCGAAGAACCCTTGGTCAATCCCACATACGCATGGGCCGAGTAGTTGGCCGCGGCAAAGATGAACTCGCATATATCTGCCACCATGTTGGGCAGTTGTTCGCCGTCCTGGTCAAACGGGACCGTGCTGGTCAGCCAGCCGCCTTCTGCAAACTCCTTTATGATCTTTTTCATGGAAGGATGCACCCTCACCTCGCCGCCGACGAGCTCGGGCTGCTTGCGGTCCATTTCTTCAAAAAGGGGAAACAAAAGATCCTTGCCCAGCTTGACCGCCTCTTTTAACACCATGTCAAACATCTTGCGGTTGTGCTGGCTGTAGTAGTCATAGCCGGTCAGTGCCTCGACATCAAAAACCTCGTAGAGCAGAAACTGGATGTTTCTTTCACTTACAAAACGGGTTGCCACGATTGCCTCCTTCTTATTGATATGATTTCAAAATTACAGTTTATTCGGAATCCGCAGCAGCATCAGGCAGACAAAGCCCAGGGAAATGGATGCAAAAGTCGCGATAAACATGTGAAAATAGGCATCCGCCGGGTAATGCGGGCCCACCCGCCCCACCATGTCCATGAGCCAGCCGGTAAACGGCTGAAACAGCGCAGTGCCCAGAAATGCCGCCGGGTTCATCAGCCCGATGGCCGTGCCCGTGAGCCAGGCCGGAAAAAGCTCCTTGGTGATGGCGAAATAAAGCGACAGGGCCCCGCCGCCGCAAAGGCCGATGGTCAAAAAAAGCGGTGCAACAAGCAGGGACGGGGGATGCCCGCCGGTAAAAACAAACACGGACCAGCAGGCAAGACCCGCGCCCATGGCCCAAACCACCACCTGCTTGCGCCCCAACGGCAGCCGGTCGGCCAGAAGCCCGATCACGGGCGCACCGATGATAAAACCCAGGGGAATCAGCATGAGAATTGCGCCCGCGGTCATCCGGGAGTATTCGTGCACGTCCACCAGATACGGCACGGCCCACAGTCCCTGGAAGGTCAGGGCCGGGCCGCCGAAAAAAAAGTAGGACAGCGTCACCATCCAGAAGCTGGCCTTGCCCAGCACCATTTTCAGGCGCTTGACAGCGCCAATCTCATCCGGGATGTCAAGGGCGTCATCCGGAACCGTGCCCGGGTCCGGCTCAATGGCCGCCCAGCCCTTGTGCTCGGGCTTGTCACGCAGCACCAGCCAGGCACACAGCGCCATTACCAGCGTGATGGCGCCGATGGCCCAGAATGAGGCCCGCCATCCCAGCAGGATCACAAGATAGGTCAGCGGCAGGGAGGCCGCCAGGTTGCCCGCGTTGCCGAATGCCAGGAAAACCCCGGTAATTGAGGCAAACTCGTTTCTCTTAAACCACCTGGAGAATATCTTGAGCCCGGGAATGAAAACGCCCCCCACGCCGATGCCCACCAGGGCCCGGCCCGCTGTGGCCACCCCCATGCTCGGGGCAAACCCGAAAAGCAGAACCCCGCAGCAGGCCACAAGGGCAAATATCGTGGTCACGGCCCTGGGGCCGAGCGTGTCCGAAAGCATGCCCACCGGCGGCTGGACTGCGGCATACAGGTAGAAATACGCAGAAGACATCACCCCCAGGGCGGTGGCGTCTGCTGCAAATTCCCGGACCAGATCCTGGGCAATGACCGTGGGGGCGATGCGGTGCAGGCAGGCCAGAAAATAAATGATGCTTAAAACACCGAAAATCGCCCAGCGGTATCCAAGGGGGTCATGCAGCCGGATCCGCTCGGAAACGGATTTCATTCAGGATTTCCTTTCAAACCAGGAGCACTATGATTTTTCCGGGCCCGTGCATGCCCTTAAACGGCAGGCCCTGGATATCCGCGGTCATGCTCGGCCCGGTGATAAAACAGATCTGGCTCGGCATCTGCCGCCCACGACAGATTTCCGCCATGGCCTGTTCGTATGCACCAACAACGCGATCGCGCGGCAAAACTGCAATATGCACATCCGGGGCCAAAGACAATAGCCGGGCGTGATCCCGGTCAAATGCCAGCACCAGGGTCCCGGATTCGGCCACGCCGTAATCCGCACCGGTCAGGCCGGCATCTGCCCATGCAAAAACCGCTTCGGCAAATTCCTCGCGATCGGCAAACCCTGACTGCACCCGGATTTCCAGTTCCGGAATACCCATGGCCGCATCCGGAAGCCCGGATGCGGCAAGCACGGAATCGCAGCCCGAGATCACCCGGCTGATTGCGTGCTCCCGGCATATCTCCGCCAGGCTCTGGCCGATATCCCGGGCCGGATCATGATGGTACACGATTCCGGTCTGTTCGGCAAATCTGGCGCAGAAGGCCGCGATGCGATCGTCCCGCCCCAGCGCCGCTGCCCCTGGCCTTTCCACGGCCGGTCTTTCGGCAGCAGATTTTCCGGGCGCCTGCCGCAGGCGCACCAGGATTTGATCCCGGGTGCTGAGACTCATGGTTTTTTCCTCCGGGGTGCCGGGCCGGCAGCATGGATCTCAGGATTGCGGCGTTTCCACTGCTCGCGGAAAGACCCGCTCGGCGGGGCCGGCAAATCCCGAAGGGCAAACCATCCTTTCAGCATGCCGGGGCCCTTGCTGATGGTATTGCCACGGACATAATAATTGATCGCCCGCCGCGCCATTGCGCCGAATACCCGCCACAGGGCCGGGTGTTCGGCGATTATCGCGTATGCCCCATAGGCCGCCTTTTGACTCCACGGCGCGCCCGTGCCCCTGAAATCCGGATCCCCGGCCGCATCCATATGCCGGTAATAAAGCATCAACTCCGGATGATCAATGCCCACGGGACAGACATCCCGGCATTTGCCGCACAGGGTGCAGGCGGAAAACAGGTCCCGGGTCCGGGCAAAGCCGAGCAAAAGGGGAGACAGCACCTGCCCCATGGGACCGGAATATGCCCAGCCGTAGGGATATCCCCCGATCTGGCCGTAGACCGGGCAGGCATTCAGGCACGCGCCGCACCGGATGCAGCGCAGGGCCTGGCGCGTGACCGGGTCCTCGTAGATGCGGGTGCGCCCGTTATCCAGGATCACGATGTGGAGCTGCTCCGGGCCGTCGATTTCGTCATCCTTCCTCGGCCCGGTATCCATGGACACGTATGCGCTGACCTGCTGTCCGGTGCAGCTCCGGCACAGCAGCCGGATCAGGTGCATGGCATCTGCCATGCCGGCAACCACCTTTTCCAGGCTCATCACCGCCACCTGGATGCGCGGGCGGGATTTGGACAGCCGGATGTTGCCCTCGTTTTCCACGTTGATCAGGGTGCCCGAATCTGCCACGGCCAGGTTCACACCGGTAATGCCCATTTCGAGATGCCGGAATTTTTCGCGCAAAAAGCGCCTGGCCGCAAGCCCCAGTTGAACCGGGTCGTGCTCGGGCTCGGAAATCAGGCCGTTTTCAAGAAAGATTTCGCTGATCCGGGCCACCGGGATATTTAACGCCGGACCCACGATGTGAAAAGGCGGGCAGGCCAGCAACTGGGTGATAAACTCGCCCAGGTCGGTCTCCCAGGCATGGATGCCGTTTTCCGCCAGGGCCTCGTTTAGGCCCAGCTCCTCTGTGATCATGGACTTGCCCTTGGTGACAAAGGAAATGCCGTTTTCCCGGGCCGTGTCCACGATGTATTTGTTTGCCGCGGCCGCGTCCCGGGCCCAGAACACCCGGGCGCCGGCGGCCTTTGCGTTTTTCTCAAAATCTGTCAAAAGCTGGGGCAGGTTTTCCAGGGCCCCGGCCCGGATGGCTGAACCTGCAGCCCGGGCCGCTGCGGGATCTGCAAAATCGGCAAACGCGGTCTTTCTGCGCTCGGCCAGGCGCGCGGGCAGCAGCTTTAAAAAAGCCTGCGTGTATTCATCGGCCATCTCCCGGGCCGCTGTCTGCCGATATTGTTC
>JBKHJS010000156.1:0-5219 GCA_046537995.1 Desulfobacterales bacterium | reverse complement strand
CAGCGTACTTAGCCGTACGTGAAATTCTGAGAAATTGTGCGTAACGCAGATATTGTACTTTTTACGGTGCCATCAATTTTGTAGAACAAAAAAAGGTTTCCATTCAATGATCCAGGATTATCTCAAGCACGTCGAAGAACGAAGCGCTCAGGGCCTCCCCCCGAAGCCGCTCAATGCGCAACAGGTTGAAGCCCTGACGCAATTGCTGGTAAATCCGGGGGACCATGACCCGGATTTCCTATATGACCTCATGGCCAACCGGGTACCGGCGGGTGTTGACGCGGCCGCGGAAATCAAGGCCGCGTTTCTGGCCGCCCTGGCAAAACGGCAAACCGCCTCCCCGATTATTCCGCGGAAGCGGGCCGTATACCTGCTGGGAACCATGGGCGGCGGGTTTAACATTGATCCCCTCGTGGAACTGACAGACGACCCCGATCTGGGCGAACAGGCCGCAGAGGCCCTGTCTGAAACCATCCTGATATTTGACGCATTTGAAACCGTGCTTGAAAAATCAGCCGCCAGCGACCGCGCCCGGCGCGTCATCCGCGCCTGGGCCGGGGCCCAATGGTTCACCCGCGCCCCGGAGCTGCCGGAAGCCATTGCCGTCACCGCCTTCAAGGTCGGGGGCGAGATCAATACCGATGATCTCTCCCCGGCATCCGAGGCCTGGAGCCGACCCGACATCCCCCTGCATGCCCGGGCCATGCTTGCCGGCAGAATTGACAGCCCCCTGGAAACCATTTCACAGCTCAAGAAAAAAGGATACCCCCTGGCCTTTGTGGGCGACGTGGTGGGCACGGGATCTTCGCGCAAGTCCGCGGTAAATTCGCTTTTGTGGCATATCGGCGAGGACATCCCGCATGTGCCCAACAAGCGGCGGGGCGGATTCGTACTTGGCGGCAAGATTGCGCCCATTTTCTTTACTTCCCTGGAAGACGCCGGCGCCCTGCCGATTGAATGCGACGTATCCGGCATTGAAAACGGGGATGTCCTGGTAATTCGCCCGTATGACGGGGTTATCGAGAAATCTGAGACCAAAGCGGTTGTTGCGGAATTCACCCTCAGGCCGTCCACGATCACCGACGAGGTCCGGGCCGGGGGCCGCATTCCGCTGATTATCGGCCGGACACTGACGGACAACACCCGGAAGCGCCTGCAAATGGGTCCGTCTGAAGTATTCCGCCGGCCCGTGCAGCCCCCGGATCCGGGCACAGGCTATACCCTGGCGCAAAAGATGGTGGGCCGCGCATGCGGCAAGACCGGGGTGCGGCCCGGGCAATACTGCGAGCCCAAAATGACCACCGTGGGTTCCCAGGACACCACCGGCCCCATGACCCGGGACGAATTAAAGGAGCTGGCATGCCTGAAATTTTCGGCAGACCTGGTGATGCAGTCCTTCTGCCACACCGCGGCTTATCCCCGATCCGTGGACATTGAAATGCAGGACACCCTGGGCGATTTCATCCGGCAGCGCGGCGGGGTGTCCCTTTACCCGGGTGACGGCATCATTCACTCGTGGCTAAACCGCATGCTGCTGCCGGATACCGTGGGCACCGGCGGGGATTCCCATACCCGATTTCCCCTGGGCATCAGTTTTCCGGCCGGCTCCGGGCTGGTGGCGTTTGCCGCGGCCATCGGGTTCATGCCCCTGGATATGCCCGAATCCGTTCGCGTGCGCTTTACCGGGCAGCTCCAGCCCGGCATCACGGTCCGGGACATTGTCAACGGCATCGCCCGTGCCGCCATTTCCCGGGACATGCTCACGGTTGAAAAATCCGGCAAGAAAAACGCGTTTTCCGGCCGGATCCTGGAAATGGAGGGATTGCCGGACCTGCCGGTTCCGGCTGCCTACGAGCTGACCAATGCGGCAGCCGAACGCTCGGCAGCCGCCGCCGCCATTGACCTGAACCCGGAAACCGTGGCCGCGTTCATGCGGGAAAGCATAGATGTTCTCTCCAAAATGATCGAAGACGGCTACGGCGACCCGCAGACCCTGGAGCGCCGGATTGCGGAGATGAAAAACTGGCTGGAAAATCCAAAACTGCTCCGGGCGGATACGGATGCCGCCTATGCCGCAGACCTCGAGGTGGACTTAAGCCACATCACCGAACCGATCCTGGCCTGTCCCAACGACCCGGATGACGTGCGCCCGCTTTCCGAAGTCGCGGGCACCCGGGTGGACGAGGTATTTATCGGATCCTGCATGACCGATGTCTCACAGCTGATCAACGTCGGCCGGATTCTCGAGGGCACCGGGCATGTGCCGGTGCGGCTCTGGATCGCCCCGCCCACGCGGATGGCGGCAGATTCGCTCCGGCAGGTCGGCTGGTATGCCACCTTCGGCAGAGCCGGGGCCCGCATGGAGACGCCTGGATGCTCCCTGTGCATGGGCAACCAGGCCCGGGTGAAAGACCATGCAGCGGTGGTTTCCACTTCCACCCGGAATTTTCCCCACCGCATGGGCGATCACTGCCGCGTGTACCTGGGATCAGCCGAGGTGGCCGCAGTATCTGCCATTCTCGGCAAGATTCCGACCCCGGACCAGTACCGGCAGTATGCCGGCCGTGCGGCGGAAAATTATTTCATGTAGAGCCCTTCAAACCGGTCCACCAGTTCTCGCAGATTTTTCACATGCTGCGTGTCCACGGTTTGCTTGCACTTCATGGCGCCAACCAGTATCTGGTGCAGGACCGAGATCTTTTCGGCGTATTTTTCATCATCGGTTGAGATCCGCTGGGTCATGAAATACTGGGAAACGATGTGCTGCAGCTTGCCGGCGTGATCCTCCTTGTTGTTTATCCACCGCACAAGCTGGTTGTAATCATGCGCATCCCCTTTTTCCAGGTCTTTTTCAATGGCATGGATCTGGTTCATGGAGCGCTCGATGGTTTTGATGTGCTCGCGCATCTCTGCGATGCGGGCGGAATCATCATAGATGCCGCAGGGAATCTCGCAGTGCGCATAAGACAGGCTGACTGCGCCCAGTACCAGCAAAAGCGTACCTACAAAGATTTTCCGGATTTGCCGCATTTTTTACCTCCCTGAAATCTGCTTTTTCTGCCCGGCTGCCCGGGTGGTTACACATACAGATGTAGGGGCAAACCTGTATGCTCGCCTTTTTCCGGGCGAACACACAGGTTCGCCCCTGCGGATATGCGCTTGTTAATGTCTGCATCCGCTTATACAGATAAATTATTACCATATCCCTGAAGTTTTCAAATCCGGACACCCGATTGCACGGGACAAAAACCGGATTATGTTAAAAACAGGACTCAAGTCTGCAAAGGAGGGATCTGCGGCAATGGCATCCAACATTGTTACCATGCCGGAGCTTAAAAACCGGTCCTTTGTGTTCCGGGACCGGGATCATGCCGGGGCGGTGCTGGCAGAAATGATCCGGGCGGACATCGATCCGGACAATTCCATGCTGCTGGCAATCCCGGCCGGGGGTGTTCCCGTGGCACTAGCCATGTCCCGGCAGCTCGGCATCGCCTTTGACATCGCGGTGGTCAGCAAGATCACCCTGCCCTGGAACACCGAGGCCGGCTACGGCGCGGTGGCATTTGACGGCACCACGCGGTTAAATGAAGCAATGCTGGCGCGGCTGAACCTGACAGACAGACAAGTACAGGAAGGCATTAAAAGCACAAAGGAGAAGGTTAACCGCCGGACCCGGGAGTTGCGGGGACAGCATCCAATGCCGCAATTGTCGGACAAAACCGCGGTGCTGGCAGATGACGGCCTGGCCTCCGGGTTTACCATGTTCTGCGCAATTGAGGCGGTCAAAAATGCCGGCGCCCAAAACATCTTCGTTGCCGTGCCCACCGCCCATCAGCAGGCCGCAGAAGCGGCCGGACAAAAGGTGGCGCGGGTTTACTGCGCCAATATCCGCAGCGGGTTTTCCTTTGCCGTGGCAGAAGCCTATGAAAACTGGTATGATATTACAGAGCAGGAGCTTGCAGACATGCTCGGCAAGTAACCGGGCGCAACCTTCGACTTATTTTCCGGCGATGCGATGTTGGCGGACAAATTCCGCCACGTCGGCTGCCAGCCGCTGCGGGGCCTCAAGGGCGGTCATGTGCCCGACGCCCTCGTATTCCAAAAGCTGCGCACCCGGAATTTCCCGGGCCATCAGGCGGCTGGATTCCACAAACAGGTCGTCCTTTTCTCCGGTAATAATCAGAACCGGGCAGTCAATGCTTTGCAGATCCGCAATTCGGGGATCCGGGTCCTTGTAGAAGGACCGAACAAATTCGGCAACCACGTGCCGGTCATTGCGCCTGGCCATTTCCAGGGCCGTCTCCATTAGCGCTTCGGTGTTTTGCGATTCCACAATACCTTTGAAAAACGGGCCCGGATTCTGCCGGAGATTGGCAAACATGGCGTCCCAGTCATACTTTTCAAAAGACCGGGCAAATGCCTCGTGAAAATTGTCTATGGTTTCCTGGTCTCCCTGGACGGGCGAAGTTGCCGAACCGGTATTGGTGAGAATCAGGGAGGCAAACCGGCCGGCGTCGGCCATGGCATGGCGCACGGCCGCAAAACCGCCCGTGGAGTGCGTAAGCAGGTGAAACCGGTCGATTCCCAGGTGATCGGCCAGGGCGGTGATATCCTTTCCCACGGTCTTTGCATCAAATCCGGGAAAATCTTCGTCCACCACCGTGTACCCGTGTCCCCGCATATCCATTGAAACAAACCGGTACTGCTCTGCCAGGCGCTCTGCCACTCCTGGCAGACGCCAGTAGGCGGTATTTTCAATCAGGCCCGCAAACGCGATGATCGGCTCGCCGGCCCCAATATCCTCGAAATAGATGCTTGCATGATCGCAGGTAAAATACGGCATGGTTTTGTCCTTGCAGTTTTTGGGCTGCCGCCGGCAGTCAATCGGCGGCCCGGATCTCCAGGCGGTGTTTGTCTTCGTGTTCAAGCAGCCCGCGCCACTGCTCCCCCGTGATCTGCCCGATATGCTGCGGCAATGCATCCGTCATCTGCACCTCCGCTGTTTACATTTTCCGATTTTTTCTATACAAGTACAAAATGCAAATCCGCGCCCGTTGCCCGGTCCAGAGGCTTGACACCCCCCGGATCATTCTTAACTTATCGATAATTGTAAATTATTTCAACAACCCGCGGCATCGGTGGGCACCGGACAATATTTTATCTCATAGCACGGAAAACATGGCGGGAACAAGCACACAAATCGCCAAACCGGCCTGAAA
>JBKHJS010000155.1:0-5263 GCA_046537995.1 Desulfobacterales bacterium | reverse complement strand
CGGGATAACACCGCATGGCGGCGATACCAGGACAAACTCAGGCACAAATCGGCAGCGCACAAAACCCTCAGGCGGCTGCCGGGGTACGTGCTGATTCTTTTTATTGCCCTGGTGCTGATCAAGGGGGGATTTTTCATGCTCGAGGCGATTATGTCAAGACCCGCCACCGAGAGCTCGGCCGGCACCCCTGAGACCGAGCGGATCAGCCGTTCCATACTCCGCCAGCGAATTGACCCGGCTGCCTTTGTCAATGCAAAGGACTCGAAAATTCAAAGCCGCAGCGGCGCCCGTGCATATACCTTTCACACAAGCCTTGATCCGGATCTGCAGGAATCACTGATTTCCATGATGGACCGCAGATGGTCCAGGCAAATCGCCATCGTGGTCATGGATCCGCAAACCGGCCGCATCCTCGGCATGGCCTCCCTTGACAAAACCGGTTCCGGCACGAATCCCTGTCTCAGCGCAGCCTTTCCCGCGGCCAGCCTGTTTAAAATCATCACGGCGGCCGCTGGCATGGAATCCTGCGGATACGGTCCGGAAACCCGGCTGAACTTCAACGGCGGCAAGTACACGCTGTATCGTTCCCAGCTGGAGGAAACCACTAACCAATATACCAATTCGATCACGCTTGAACAGGCGTTTTCCCAATCGGTCAACCCGGTCTTCGGCAAGATCGGCAAAAACTGTCTGGGCGGGGCCAGGCTGGAAAAATACGCTACCCGCTTTGGATTCAACCGGGAAATCGACTTTGACCTGCCGCTTGACACCAGTGTTGTCAAAATTTCGGATCAGGCTTATAATTGGGCGGAAACTGCCTGCGGATTCAACAGCACCACCCGGATTTCCCCGTTGCACGGGGCCATGCTGGCTGCTGCGGTGGTTAACAACGGTCGCCTTATGGTCCCCCGGATTGTGGATACGGCTTCGGTTAACGGCCGGGTGGTTTACCGGGGCAAAACAGAAATTCTGAACCGGTGCGTGACCCCGGAAACCGCCCGGCGCATGCGTCCCCTGATGGACGCCTCGGTTATCAGGGGTACTGCCCGCGGCAGTTTTCGCGGCAAAACCGGTCAAAAACTGCTGAGAAATTTTCATATCGGCGGCAAAACCGGCTCGATTAACAATAACCCCCAGCAACTCAAATATGACTGGTTTGCCGGGTATGCCCAGCACAGAAAAAGCGGCGAAAAAATCGCCGTATCCATACTCGTGGCTCATGAAAAATACCTCGGCACCCGCTCGCCGGAATATTTTCGCAAAATCGTATCTGATTATTTCGAAAACCGCACAAATACATCCGAAAGTCCATAAATGCATGCACTTAACACCAGACGCAGTCAAAAATGGCGCCTGTGCCTGGGCAGAATTGCCGCGGGCCTCAAAACACCGGTTTATTTCGGCATAGCCCCCCGCCGAACGGAGCAAGGCGGAATCATTTTCTTTCCATACCACCCCAATTGCCTGTCATGCGGATTAACCGGCATCGTGGCTTTCCGGCAGCCACGGAAGACAGCCGGAAAATTGCCGGGCACAGATCCGGAATCCTTCCGCTGCCTGGTCGAGCAGGCAGCGAACCAGGGTTTTCCGGAAAACGAGCTGGACGAATCCACGTTCCGGGATGTGTATCTCGGCGGCCAGGAAACCGTGGAGCGGCTTTATACGGATATCCGGGATCTCAAGCAGGACGAGCGGTTCTATGCTTTGTTTCTTGACCCTGCCGCGGATGCCCGGCTCAACGAAGTGCTCGAAGAACTGACCCGCCTGGTAAACCGTGAATCGGCAATGCTCCGTGCGTGGATGGGCCGGCTGCCGGCAGACCTGTTTGACACCGTCTCGGCAAGAATCGAGACCCTAAAGGATGCCGCCTGGAGCCTGAAAACCGAAATCCTGGGCAATCTTGAAAAGACCCGTGAAATGCTCTCCGGCATCCCGGAGCCCACGCAAACCGCGGTTTCCGAAGCCCGTCAGATCAATGCGGTATTTAACAGCATCGACCGCCTCGAGGTCCGGGGCCGGGATTCGGCCGGGATATCGCTCTTGTTTGTACTGGATGAGCCCACTTTTACCACCTTTGAAAAAGAGATTGCTGAAAAGGGCCTGCAGCCCGAATTCCAGACCCGTGCCGGCCAGGGCCTGCTGGTCAACAAAAGCATGTGCATCCGTCATTCCACCGATTCTGACGGCAGGCGGCAGACCGCGATTGCCATGACCTACAAGGTGGCCGCCGAAATCGGCAGCCTCGGAGACAACATTGCCTTTCTGCGCCGGCAGCTTCACTCAGACAGGCTTTTTCAAATCCTGTTAAACAAGGAACACCGGTATTTTACGGTATCGGCGCATACCCGGTGGGCCTCTGTCGGAGAGATCAACGAGGCAAACTGCCATCCGGTCGATGCCTGCACCGAGACCACCATCAGCCAGGACACGGGCATCATTCACGTCAGCTTAAACGGGGACATTGACAATTACCAGGCATTAAAATCCAACCATATCGCCCGGGGCGTGCGCTATCCCGACGAAATCAGCAGCGACACCAAGATTATTCCCGTACACCTGGCCGCCTACCTGAATCAGGGACACGGCATTGAAGAAGCATTCCGCCTGGCGGTCAACGATTTTGAAGGCTCGCACGCCATTTCCATGCACACGGACCTGGCACCGGGCAAAATCTTTCTGGCGCTGAAGGGAAGCGGACAGGCCCTTTTCATCGGTTTGGGGTCGGATCATTACATTCCCACCTCCGAGGTCTATGGGTTTGCCGAGGAAACCCCGTATTTTGTTAAAATGGACGGCGAGGCCGCACGCCGGGACGCTGCCGGCAAGGCCGTTACCGGCCAGATCTGCGTGATCGATCAGGCATCAGACGGCGATCTTTCCGGGATTACCCGCATGTTTTACGACGGCACCCCCATTGCCTTCACCGAGTCAGACATTCGCCAGACCCAGCTTACCTCCCGGGATATTGACCGGCAGGACTTTGACCATTATTTCCTAAAGGAAATCTCCGAATCCCCGGCCTCGGTTCGGCGCACCCTGGAAAACCGGTGGAAGATCATCAACACCGACGGCCGCCGCTACGAGATCTGCCTGGATGATACAAACGTGCCGCAGAAACTGGTGGATGAAATCAATGCCCGCCATATCCGCCGCATCCTGTTTATCGGCCAGGGCACGGCCGGAGTGGCGGCCATGGCATGTGCCAATCTGATGCACTACTATATCAACGACCCGGCCATCCGCGTTGAGTCGCTCAAGTCATCCGAGCTTTCCGGCTTTGTGCTCAATGAATACGACGGCCGGGATCTTTCAAACACCCTGCTGATCCCCATAAGCCAATCCGGCACCACCACAGACACCAACCGGGCCGTGGACATGGTCAAAAAAAAGGGGGCATGGTCCATCTGCATTGTCAACCGCCGGGATTCGGATTTGACCTTTAAAACCGACGGAGTGGTCTACACCAGCAGCGGCCGTGACATTGAAATGTCTGTAGCATCCACCAAGGCCTTTTACTCCCAGATCATTGCCGGGGCCATCCTGGGCCTGTACATGGCCCAGGCAACACAACAACGCGGGCAAGCTTTTGTTTCAAATGAAATCAAACAGATGATCCAGCTGCCGGATATCATGGAACAGGTGCTGTCCATGACCGATCAAATCCGGTCTTCGGCACAGCGCCTGGCACTGAGACGGACTTACTGGGCGGCGGTGGGCAGCGGTCCCAATAAGGCGGCTGCCGACGAAATTCGAATCAAGCTCAGCGAACTCTGTTATAAAACAATTTCCTCGGATTATGTGGAGGACAAAAAACACATTGATCTTTCCTCCGAACCCCTGATTATCGTCTGCGCGGCAGGCACCCGCAGAAGCGTCATCAGCGACATTGTCAAGGACACGGCGATTTTCCGCTCCCACAAGGCCCTGCCCGTAGTCATCGCAGACCAGCACGAGGACCGGTTCGAGGCATATGCAGAAGACGTCTTTCACGTACCCGCGGTCAGCGAACATTTCGCCCCGATCGTCAACACCCTGGTGGGGCACATGTGGGGATATTACGCCGCCCTTGCCATTAACGACGGATCCCGGTTTCTCCACGCCTTCAGGGAGGACCTGCGGCAGACCATGCAGGGTTACTCGGAAACCGGGCTTGATATCTTCGAAATCGCCCTGGAGAAATCCTTCCGGGAAAAAGTGCTGCAGTTTTACAACGAGTTCCGCAGACGCCAGTCCGAAAGCCGGCTTCCCTCCACCCTGGCCGTGCAGGAGTCCACCAACCTGATCCTGCTGCTCAAGTACCTGGCCGGCCGCCTGCCGGTGGCGGATTTTGAACTTGACTTCGGCGTGAAGGGCACGGCCAAAAACATGTTTGACATGCTTTTTGCCTCCCTGGCAGAAGCCATCAACGCCATGGCCCGGCCCGTGGATGCCATCAAGCACCAGGCCAAAACCGTCACCGTGGGCACCAGCCGGATCGAGGAAAAAACCGAGGGCATGCTGTTTGACAAGCTCTCCGAGATGGATTTCGGCATCGAGCACCTGACCTTAAACAACATCATGGTGCTCAAAAACCTCCAGAAAATCCTCGATCGGGTCAACGGACACACCCTCTACCGGATCTCCGGGGTCAACCTGCTGGGCGAGCCCACCGAAGAGACCACCATCGAGGTCATAGACAAGCAGGGCAGTTCTGCGCAGATGCCTTCGCGGGCCGATACCGAGCAGCCGCTGAAAGGTACCAAACGGATCATCGTCCGCCAGGGCAACGTCTACATGGGAAAAGGGCGCAAGGACGACAGAAGCATCCTGGTCGTCCCGATTATTTCAGGAGATCCGTCCCGGCCCAACATGGTGGAATACCTGCTGCTGCTCGATGTGGCCTTCAGAATCGATGCCGACCTGGCGACCAAGGCCCGGGCGCTTGGCGGCAAGCACGAGCACATCAAAAACCTAGTCCAGGAAAACAACATCACCTGGCAGGATGATTTTCTGGAACTCGTGGAAACAGACGAGCTTTTCGGCCGGTCCGCGGAAAAAATCGCAGAACAGATCGTGGAGAAACTGGCCTGATTGGCGCGGGTTTTTCAAATCCATTTTTTCCGGCGAAACCAGGCCAGCATGCCGACAAAAATCGCCAGAAATACCGCCTACAGCGCCGGGTACGCCCAGGGCCGGGAAACCTCCGGCATGTATCTAAAGTTTTCTGCTGACCTTTTCCGGGTGCATGATGCCCTGCCCCTCCCTTTTATGCGTTTTGTAAAAA
>JBKHJS010000001.1:0-64141 GCA_046537995.1 Desulfobacterales bacterium | reverse complement strand
TTGCCGAAAGCAGAAGCTGCCAAACCCAAAAAGATCGAAATCAAAACAGGATAATTTGCCTCAAAAAAAGGGCGGCTTGCCTTTCGGCCGCCCTCTTTTCTTCAAGTGTTGGGTGCAAAGGATCAAGCATAAATCCGAAGCACGAAATTCGAAACAATATGAAAAGAACTAAAGTCAAATGACCGAAACCAAAGGTACGGTCAATTATTCCTGTTTTGAACATTAGGTGATTCGGGATTCGAATTTGTTTCGAATTTCGATATTCGGATTTCGGATTTTACTACAGATACTTGTACACATCCTCCAGCGTCAAATCGCAGACCAGCATCATGACCTGGATGTGATAGAGGAGCTGGGAGATTTCCTCGGCGGTGCGCTCCCGGCTTTCACATGAGGCCGCCATCCAGACCTCGCCGGCTTCTTCGAGCAGCTTTTTGCCGATTTCGTGTCTGCCCTGCTCCACCTGGTGCACGGTTCCGGAGGCCGGATCCCGGTCCCGGACTTTCCGGGAAAGCTCTTCAAACAATTCTTCAAATCGCTTCATACGATTGCCTAGTAGTGTGAATCCGCGTATTCCACCCAACCGCCGGCAGCCACCAGAGACCGGTCAAATTCGGATATGGTAAAGGCAAATTCGGCCTCCCGGCCGCCGCCCTGCACCAAGAGCACGCTTTTTTCCAGGTCCGCGTAAATCAGGGCGTCAAATTCCGAAAAGTCGTCAAAAATCCGGTCAATGGTTTCTCCGGGCAGTTCAATGGCCAGCATGCCGCAATTGAACATGTTCTGCCGGAATATGCGGGCAAAGCTTTCGGCAATCACCATGTGTATGCCGTTTACCTCCAGCGCCCAGGGCGCGTGTTCGCGCGACGAGCCGCAGCCGAAATTCGAGCGGGTTACAATCACCTGTTTTTCGCCTATATCGGATGCCGGGTCAAAGCCTTCCAGGTGAAGGTCCTCGAGCAGATGGGGCTGTAAGGCCTCTTTGGAAATCTCGGTGAGATACCGGGCCGGAATGATTTCATCGGTATTGATGTCCGAGCGGTCCAGAAAAAGGACGCTGCCGCCGAAATTGTGCATTTTTCCCTGCCCCCGTTTCTATTTCCTGTAAAGAATGGAGTCCGTGATATGACCGGCAATCGCGGTTGCCGCAGCCGTGGCCGGACTCATCAGGTGAACGGTGCCGCCTTTGCCCATGCGGCCGTAAAAATTGCGGTTCGTGGTCGAAGCGCACACCTCCCCCTCTGCAATCACGCCGCAACTCATGCCCAAACACGCCCCGCAGGTGGGATTGGCCACGCAAAAACCGGCATCCATGAAAGTATGAATAATGCCTTCGTCCAGGGCACGGCGATAGACTTCCGGTGTGGCCGGTGAAACAATGCCCCGCACCGAGTCGCTGATCCGGTGGCCGGAAAGCACATTGGCCGCCACCCGCAGGTCTTCGAGCCGCCCGTTGGTACATGATCCGACATAAACCTGGTCCACGGGCGTGCCTTCCATTTCAGAGACCGGCACAACGTTGTCCGGCCGATACCCGTAGGTCACCTGGGGGGCCAGGCCGGCGGCATCAATCTCTACGATGTCGTCATATTCCGCGTCCGTATCCGGCAGAAACTTCCGGTAATGTGCCAGAGCGGCTTCCGAGGCATCGAATTCATCCCGGATAAACGGCCACAGGTAATCCACGGTGGTCATGTCCGGATAACAGATGCCGCTGGTGGCGCCTGCTTCCACCGCCATGTTACAAAGCGTCATGCGCGATTCCATGCTCATTGCTGCCACCGCCGGACCGGCAAACTCGATGACGCGGTCCGTGGCCCCGTTGACCCCGAGGCGCCCGATAATCGACAGGATCAGGTCCTTGGCATAAACGCCGTCGGCCAGCTCGCCTGAAACCGCGATCTTCATGGAGCGCGGGTAGCGAAACGCGCAAACACCCTTTAAAATCCCGACCTCCAAGTCTGTGGTGCCCACGCCCGCGGCAAAGGCCCCGAAAGCCCCGTGGGTGCAGGTGTGCGAATCCCCCATGATAATGGTGTAACCGGGCCGGACAAAGCCGTGTTCCGGAAAAAGCGCGTGACACACACCATTGCGGCCGATATCGAAAAAATGCGTAATGTTGTGGCGCCGGGCCCAGTCCCGCAGGATCTTTCCCTGCAGGGCGGTCTTGGAATCCTTGGCCGGGGTCACATGATCAATGACCGCCTTGATCTTTGACGGATCAAAAACCCGGTCCTTGCCCCGGCGAACCAGGTCATTGAGGGCCACGGGCGTGGTGATCTCGTGACAGAAAACCGCATCCAGGCAAAGCACATACATATCGCCGGCCGGATTGTCGACCCGGTGCGCATCAAATATCTTTTCAGCAACGGTTTTTCCCATTCAGGACTCCCATCCGCCGATCATGTGCATGTGCAGGTGAAAAATCTCCTGACCGCCGCCTTTTTCCACATTGAAAAAAAGCCGGTATCCGGTGGAATCCACGCCCATTTTCGGGGCCATGTCCCGGGCCGCAAAAATCAGGTCTGCAAGAATCTCCCTGTCCTGCTCGGTCAGGTCATTGACGCTGCGGATATGCTGCTTGGGCACAAGCAGCAGGTGCACCGGGGCCAATGGATTGATATCCTTGAAAACCACCAGCTTATCGGTTTCCATGAGAAATTCCGTGTTTGTTTCCCCGCCTGCGATCCTGCAAAACAGGCATTCCTCTCCCATATGCGCCTCCATGTAAACAAGGGTTGTCCGGAAATACTCAGTTGCGCCGATTGGACTTCAGCTCGACTTGCCATTTCTGCTTTTGCGTCGGGCGCTTTACCGATTCGGCCAGCTGCCGCAGAAAAAGCTTCCGCGGCACCTCCCGGGCGCCCATCCATACCAGGTGACCTGTAGCGACCTGGCAATCGATCAGATCAAATCCGTTTTCCAGCATATAATTGCACAAGGCCACCAGCGCCACCTTGGATGCATCCGTGACCCGGGTGAACATGGACTCCCCGAAAAAGCTGCCGCCCATGCATACCCCGTAAAGGCCGCCTGCCAACTCCCCGTCGCACCAAGTCTCCACGCAATGGGCATACCCGTGCTCGTGAAGCCGGCAATAGGCCTCAATCATCTCGTCAACAAGCCAGGTTTCCTCGTTGTTTTCCTTTCTTACCTGTGCACATTCGGAAATGACCCGCTCGAAAACCGTATCACTGGTGACCTCGAAAATGCCGCTGTTGATTTTTCGCCTCAGCCGGCCCGGAATGTGCACCTGTTGGGGATAGAGCACCAGGCGGGGATCCGGGCACCACCACAATATGGGGTCATACGGGGAAAACCACGGAAAGATCCCCATCCGGTAGGCTAAAAGCAGCCTTTCCTCGCTTAAGTCCCCGCCGATGGCAAGCAGCCCGTTTCTTGCGGCATAATGGGGCGGCGGAAATGACAGCTTGTCAGAAAGTCGGAATATCGGCATGATTCTCAGCTGAAATTAAACATCAGCCGGTCATCCTTTACCTTGACAAACACTTCGCCACCCTTGGTCAGCCTGCCGAACAGGATCTCGTCAGTGAGCACGTCCTTGATTTCCTTCTGAACCAGCCGGTCCAGCGGTCTGGCACCGAAATGCGAATCATGGCCTTTCCTGGCCAGCCAGCGGCGCGCATTGGCAGACAGGGTAACCGATACCTTCTTGGCTGCCAGCTGCGGGGCCAGTTCATCCATGAACTTGTCCACCACCATCTCCATGATTTCCATGTTCAGGGACCGGAAATTGATAATATCATCCAGCCGGTTGCGGAATTCCGGGCTGAAAAAGCTTTCCACAGCCTTTTTCCCCTTGCTGCCCGGATCCTGGCCATGGCTGCCGGCAAAACCAATGGTGTTGGCAGCCATTTCCCGGGCCCCGGCATTGGAGGTCATGATCAGGATCACGTTTCGAAAATCCGCGATCTTGCCGTTGTTGTCGGTCAGGGCGGCATGGTCCATCACCTGCAGCAGGATGTTGTACATGTCGATGTGGGCCTTTTCGATTTCATCGAGCAACAATACGGCATACGGGTTTTTCCGGATCTGGTCGGTGAGCAGACCGCCCTGGTCAAATCCGATATAGCCCGGCGGTGCGCCGATCAGGCGCGCTACGGCATGTTTTTCCATGTACTCGCTCATGTCAAAGCGCAGAAACTTCACGCCCATGTTTTGAGCCACCTGCCTGGCCACCTCGGTCTTGCCCACGCCGGTGGGACCGGTAAACAGAAACGAGCCGATGGGCCGCTCCGGGGCCCCCAGGCCTGCGCGGGCACGCTTGATCGCGGTCACCATCGAGTGGATGGCATCGTCCTGGCCGAATATTTTCTGCTTGAGCCGGTCTTCCAGGCTGGCCAGGTTGCTTTTGTCCGAAGAGGAAACCCGGTGGGCCGGCACCCGGGAAATCTTGGAGACCACCTTTTCGATGTCATTGGGCTGAACCCGCTTTCTGCGGCTCGATCCGGCCAAGCGAAGCATGACCCCGGCCTCGTCAATCACGTCAATGGCCTTGTCCGGCAGGTACCGCTCGGTCAGGTATTTGTCCGAAAGCTCGGCTGCGGCTTTCAATGCCGGCTCGGTGTAATCAATGCGGTGATGCTCCTCGTAATAGGATTTCAGCCCCTTGAGGATCCTGACCGTATCGTCTAAGGACGGCTCCGCGATCTCGATTTTTTCAAACCTGCGCGAAAAGGCCCGGTCCTTTTCAAAGTAATTCTTGAACTCCTCGTAGGTGGTCGATCCGATGCATCGCAGTTCACCCGTGACCAGCGCGGGTTTCAGGATGTTCGAGGCATCCATCGATCCGCTGCTCGTGGCTCCGGCCCCGACAATGGTATGGATTTCGTCAATGAACAGAATCGCGTTTTCCCGCTTCTGCAGCTCTGAAATCACGGATTTCAGGCGCTGCTCAAAATCGCCCCGGTATTTGGTGCCCGCCAGCAGAGCGCCGAGATCCAGGGAATAAATCCGGGCGCCTTCCAGCAGATCGGGTATCCGGCCATCTGCAATGCGCTGGGCCAGTCCCTCGGCCATGGCGGTCTTGCCCACGCCGGGGTCACCCACAAACACGGGATTGTTCTTTCTCCGTCGGCACAACACCTGGACGGTCCGGTCCATTTCGCTTTCCCGGCCGATTAAGGGGTCGAGCTTGCCGCACATGGCCCGCTCCACCAGGTCCACGGCATAGGTTTCCAGCGGATCGGCTTCTTTTTTCTTGTTCTTTTTGCCGGTGACAATGCCCGTATCCGAATTTTCCTTAAACATTTCCCCGGATGCGCTGTGAGAGATCACATTGAGCACATCGAGGCGGGTGATGCCTTCGGCGGCCATGAAATAGGCGGCATGGGACTTTTTCTCCTCCAAAATGGAGGCCAGAATATCGCCCACGTACACCGATTCCTTTTCCGCGGATCTGGCATGATTGACCGCCCGCTGGATCACCCGCTGAAAACGGATGGTCTGCTGGAGGATATATTCGTGTGCCTCCGGCACCTTTTCGAGCTTTTCCTCGAAAAACTTTTCGAGTTCATTCTGCATGTTTTCGACATTGCCGCCGCAGCTTTCAATTATTTCAATTCCCACGCTGTCGTGGAGAATCGCATAGAGCATGTGTTCCACGCAGACATATTCATGCCTGCGCTTTCTGGCCTCTTTGACGGCCTGACTCAGAACAATACTCAATCCTTTGCTGATCATATGCTATACCTTTTCCATAGAACTTTTCAGCGGAAATCCTCTTTCCGTGGCAAGCTGATGGACTGTTTCAATCTTGGTTTCCGCCACTTCATACGTATACACACCGCACACCCCTTTTCCTGCCCGGTGAACCCGGAGCATGATATGAGTGGCTTCTTCAAAGGACTTTTGAAAAACGTTCATCAGCAGTTCCACCACAAAATCCATGGTGGTGTAATCGTCGTTGTGGAGCAGCACCCGGTACATGGGCGGCTCCTCTGTGACCTGCCGGGTCTGTGAAATTACTTTTTCTTCTGTTCCCGGTTTGTCCTCCTGCATGATACCCTCGCTCCACCGAAAACATCCTTTTTAAAAAATAATTTCGCATGGATTCGTATATTTCACTTTTAATATAAACACAAATGCTGCCCCTGTCAGCCCGGCTGCTGGAATTATAAAACCATTTACCCCCAAAATTCAACCCAAATTCAATACACGCAGCACAAACACGCCGGCAAAGCGCGGCAGGAAGGCAAAGCGCATTATTTCATCTACCGCCCGCAGCATTTCTTGTATTTCTTGCCGCTGCCGCAGGGACAGGGATCATTGCGGCCGATTTTCTCGGAACTGCGCTTTTTGGGCTGGCGGGCCGCAGATGCGCCGTCTCCGTGGGAAAACGTCATTTCCTGTTCCTTGGGCTCAACAAGCTCGTCGACTCCCTCTGAAGGCGCAATCTGGACCCGGAAGAGAATCTTCAGTGTTTCCTCCTTGATCCGGTCGACCATCTCCTGGAACATGGCAAAGGCTTCCTTCTTGTACATCATCAGGGGGTCCTGCTGTGCATACCCGCGCAGGCCGATGCCTTCCTTGAGATGGTCCATGGACAACAGATGGTCTTTCCAAAGGCTGTCAACCGTCTGGAGCATGATGATGCGCTCCAGATGCCGGAAATCGGGCTCCGGCAATATCTGTTCCTTTTCCCGGTAAGCGGCAATGGCCGCATCATATATCATATCCGAGACGTCCTCGGGCCGGCCCCCGTCTAGCTTTTCCGGCGACACGTCCGGCTTGAGGTTGAACTGGCTGAAAACCGCATCCCGCAGTCCCTTCAAATCCCACTGATCGGGCGGGGTTTTTTCATCCGCATATCCCCAGGCGATCTCGTCGGCCTTCTCCCGGATCATTTCCTCAATGACCGGCTTTAAGCTCTGATCGCTCAGGGCCTGCTGACGCTGCTCATAAATTACCTCCCGCTGCTGGTTCATCACGTCATCAAAATCAAGCAGTTGCTTGCGGATATCAAAGTTGTGCCCCTCGACCTTGCTCTGGGCGTTTTCAATGGCCCGGGAAATCATATTGTGCTCAATGGGTTCCCCCTCACCCATTCCCATGCGGTTCATGAATCCGGAAATGCGCTCTCCGCCGAATATCCGGAGCAGATCGTCTTCCAGGGAAAGGTAAAACCGCGATGAGCCGGGATCGCCCTGCCGGCCTGAACGGCCCCGAAGCTGATTGTCAATCCGCCGGCTTTCGTGTCTTTCCGTACCCAGGATATGGAGTCCGCCGAGTTCGGCCACTCCCTCGCCGAGCACAATGTCGGTGCCGCGGCCGGCCATGTTGGTGGCAATCGTGACCGCGCCTTTCTGCCCGGCATTGGCGATAATCTCGGCCTCGGCCTCGTGGTTCTTGGCGTTTAAGACGTTGTGCTTGATGCCGCGCTTTTTCAGCAGGCTGCTCAAATACTCGGAAACGTCAATGGAAACCGTTCCCACCAGCACGGGGCGGCCGATCCGGTGCAGCTCGATGATTTCTTCAATGGCGGCCTCGTATTTCTCCTGCTTTGTCATATAGATCATGTCCGGATGGTCCTCCCGGATCATGGGTTCGTTGGTGGGCACAATCACCACGTCCAGATCGTATATCTTTTTGAATTCCGCGGCCTCCGTGTCCGCGGTACCTGTCATGCCGGCAAGCTTGTTATACATCCGGAAGAAATTCTGGAAGGTAATCGTGGCCAGGGTCTGGTTCTCGTTTTCAATCCGTACGTTTTCCTTGGCCTCCAGGGCCTGATGCAGTCCGTCGCTGTAGCGTCGGCCCGGCATGAGCCGCCCAGTGAATTCATCAACAATGATCACCTGCCCGTCTTTGACGATGTAGTCCACGTCCCGGGTAAACAGGGCATGGGCCTTTAACGCCTGATTGACGTGGTGAAGCAGCTCGATGTTCTTGGGATCATACAGGTTTTCCACCTTGAGCAGGGTTTCGGCCTTGGCCACCCCGGCTTCGGTCAAGGCCACGGACTTGGCCTTCTCGTCCACCGTGTAGTGCTCTTCGACATTTAAATGGGGTACGATGGTGTTTGCTTGGTAATAGAGTTCGGTGGATTTTTCAGTCGGCCCGGAAATAATCAGCGGGGTGCGGGCCTCGTCAATGAGGATGCTGTCGACCTCGTCGACAATGGCAAAATTCAGCTCCCGCTGAACCAGCGAGGCCTTTTCAAACTTCATGTTGTCACGCAGGTAGTCAAAGCCGAACTCGTTGTTTGTCCCATAGGTGATATCGCAGGCGTAAGCCTGCTTTCGCTCCTGGTCATCCATTCCGTGAACAACGTTGCCCACGCTCATGCCCAGGAACTTGTAAATCTTGCCCATCCATTCGGCATCGCGGCTTGCCAGGTAGTCGTTTACCGTGACCACGTGAGCGCCCTTGCCGCTTAAGGCATTAAGATACAGGGCAAGGGGGGCGACTAGGGTTTTTCCTTCACCGGTTTTCATTTCCGCGATATTGCCCTGGTGCAGCACAATGCCGCCCAGAATCTGAACGTCAAAATGGCGCATGCCAAGTGTGCGCCTGGCCGCTTCCCGGACCACGGCAAAGGCCTCGGGCAGCAGGTCCTCCAGGGTTTCGCCCGCCTGGTACCGGGATTTGAATATATGGGTCTGGTCTGCGAGCTCGGCATCTGACATGGCGGCAAACTTCGGTTCAAGCTCATTTACCGCTTCCACCGTCGGGTAAAGCTTTTTCAGCACCCGTTCGTTTCTGCTTCCGAAAAGTCTTGTCAAAAATTTGCCCGCGGCAAGTGCAGCCATATTTCAAAATTTCCTTGGATATTGATTTTTTGTATTGGTTGTCGATCAGGCGAGCATTAACCCGGGTACCGATATAATGCGTACAGTTTACCCGTTCGTCAAGTATCTCTGACCTAAATTGAGCGATGTTTTTGCACACCGGCCCGGTGCGAAAGAAAAAGCTGAAAAACCCTGTGTTTTGTTCTTACAGGGTTTTTCAGCTTTTAGAGGATATCAAAATCGCAGGGACAAGACAACTACTTTAATCCCAGCTTGAATTTCAATGCGTTCAGGGTGTTTCGCATCAGCATGGTAATGGTCATGGGACCCACACCCCCCGGAACCGGGGTGATGTAGCCGGCGATCTCCTTGGCGGCATCAAAATCCACATCACCGCGCAGAATCGCCACTGTTTTGCCGGTTTTCTCGCTGACTTTCTCGCCCACGCGGTTGACGCCGACATCAATCACACAGGCGCCTTCCTTTATCCACTCCGGCTTGACCAGTCCGGGCACACCGGCGGCCACAATGAGAATATCCGCGCGCTTGCAGTGGAATTCCAGGTCCTTTGTGCGGGTATGCACTATGGTCACCGTGGAGTTGGCGCCCTGGCCTTTCTGACACATCATCATGGCAATGGGCTTGCCCACGATATTGGAACGGCCGACCACCACGACCTCGGCACCACTGGTTTCCACCCCGGCCCGGATGATCATCTCCTGGATGCCCGCAGGCGTGCACGGCGGATACTTCACCTCGCTTCCGCCGATCATCAAACGGCCCACGTTGACCGGATGGAAGCCATCCACGTCCTTGTCCGGATCAATGGCATTTAACACTTTCTTGTCATCAATGTGATCCGGCAGGGGAAGCTGGACCAGGATGCCGTGAATGGAATCGTCCTTGTTGTACTTGTCAATCAATGCAAGCAGATCCGCCTCGGAAATGTCTTCGGGCTGGTTGTCCTGGACTTCCTTGTACCCCAGACGCTCTGCGGTCTTGACCTTCAGGGAGACATAAGACATCGAGGCCGGGTTTTCCCCGACCAGAATGGTAACCAGACCGGGCACCTGGTTGTGTTTTTCCTTGATCTGCTTGACCTCCCCGGCGATCTCCTCGAGAATCTGCTCGCGGATTTCAGTTCCCTTAATCAGTTGTGCCGTCATGTTGAAAACTCCTTTTGTTTGGGTTAAGGTGAATATGCCAATTTCACTACTCGGTTTGTCCCCGGACTACGCTGTTTTGTCCGGGTATTATCTACTCAAACCGCCTGTTGTCCACCACTTTTTGGTAGGGATCAAATGTGCCCGGCTCCACCAAACGCACGTTGACCTCCCAGCCCATGAACTCGGAAATCTCCCGGTGCAGGTGCTCCACAAAACGCCGCTGTTTTTTCATTTCGTCAAAAAAATACATGTCCGTGGCCTCGATGACCACCATGAGCTGATCCCGGTTTTCCTCCCGGTCGACCACCATCTGGAACCTGGGCTCCTCTCCGCTGACCCGGGCCAGGATCCGGCCGATCTGGTCCGGCGTAACACTGGTGCCGCGGACCACCAGCACATCGTCGCACCGCTTGAATATCCGGGAAATGCGGCAATGGGTTCGGCCGCACGCACACGGGGATTTATCCATCCGGGTCAGATCCCCGGTCCGAAACCGGATCAGCGGAAAGGCTTCCTTTCCGATGGTGGTGATCACCAGTTCCCCTACCTCACCCGGCGGCAGCACCTCGCCGGTCTGCGGATCAATGACTTCAGCGATGAAATGGTCCTCGGCAATATGCAGTCCTTTTTTGGCAGGACATTCCCATGCCACGCCCGGGCCGAAAACTTCCGTGAGTCCGTATGTATCAGATGCAGATATAAACAGGCGGGATTCAATCTCCTGACGGGTTTTCTCGCCCCAGGGCTCTGCGCCGAAAACCCCGTATTTCAGTGTCAGGCCGTGGGGATCCATGTCGAGTTCCTCCATGGCATTGATCAAGCCAAGGGCCACCGTGGGGGTGGATATCAGAACGGAAGTCTTGAAATCCCGCATGATCTTCACCTGCTCGCGCAGCTTTCCCGCTGAAATGGGAATCACCGATGCCCCGATGGCTTCGGCGCCCAGCTGGATGCCGAAAGGCCCGGACATGATGCCGAAGGTCAGGGCGATCTGGACCACGTCCTCGCGGGTTACGCCGATGCCGGCCAGGTTGCGGGCCGTGAGTTCGGCCCAGTTGGCCAGGTCATTGGCCGTAAAACCTATCACAACGGGTTGCTCGAAATTAAAGGCCGTGGTATGCAGACGCACCACTTCACGCAAAGGTACGGCAAACATGTCATAAGGATAATTCCGGCTCAGGTCCCGGCGGGTTAAAAGCGGCAGCTGCTGCAGCATGTCCAGGGATGTCAGGTCTTCGGGCATGAAATCGATTTCCCGGAACAGTTTGCGGTAGTGCCGCACGTTTTTATACACCCGGTTCAGTGTGGCCTGAAGGCCCTCGAGCTGGGCCTGGGACAGGGTTTCCCGGTCCATGCATTCGATCTGCGCATTCCAGTATGTCATTGCTCTGCCCCCGTATCTGACAGCAGGTGATGGTTTCTATTCCCAGACTTCCCGCTGGTCGCGGCCCAGGTAAGCCCGCTTGACCTCGGGGTTGGCAAGCAGCGCCCCGGCTTCTTCCTCAAGCAGTATGCGGCCGGTTTCCATCACGTATCCCCGGTCTGAAATGTTTAAAGCTGCCTTTGCATTCTGTTCGATCAAGAGCACCGTCAGTTTCCGCTCCTGCTGCAGCCGTGCGATGCGCGCAAAAATGTCCCGTATGATCATTGGCGCCAGGCCCATGGACGGCTCATCCAAAAGCAGCATGCGCGGCCCGGACATCAGGGCCATGGCAATGGCCAGCATCTGCTGTTCACCCCCGGATAACGTGCCGGCATACTGACTGCGCCGCTGGCGGAGCACCGGAAACAGGTCAAACATTTGATCGATTTCCGATTTCAGGCGTTTTTTGCCATAATGTTTATATACGATATGACCGCCCAGTTCAAGGTTATCATGTACGGACATGGGGCTGAAAATCTGCCGGCCTTCCGGCACATGGGCAATACCCAGTTCCACCAGCCGCTCGGCCGGCCATCCGGTAATATCGCGGTCCTGAAAATAAATCCGGCCCTCTTTTACCGGGTGCAGCCCGCTGATCGTGCGCAAGGTGGTGGTCTTGCCAGCTCCGTTGGCCCCGATAAGGGTGACGATCTCACCTTCGCCCACGTGCATGGAAACGTTTTTCAGCACGCGCACAAGGCCATAATAACTGTTAACATTGACCAGACGAAGCATAGCTGCTGAGATTCAACCCTTCTCGTTTCGGCACAAACGCAGTGCGTTTTTTTAACAAACAGCCTTATTTCACCAATAAATTTGGTAAATCCGAAGCACGAAATCCGAAATTCGAAGCAATGACAGAAAGATGAATGTTTTAATGATAAAAACAGGGAACCCGGCCGAACGCTGTTTTCGTCATTTGGTCATTATAGATTTCGAATTTGTTTCGGATTTCGATATTCGACTTTCGGATTTCAAATCATTCCCCAAGGTAGGCCGCGATCACCTCCGGGTCTTCCTGGATCTCGCGGGGTGTGCCTTCTGCCACCAGGCGGCCGAAATTCATCACCGCCACCCGGTCTGAGACTTCCATGACCAGTTCCATGTCATGCTCCACGAGCATCACCGTGATCTGACTTTCGTGGATCCGGTGTATCAGATCTCCCATGGCAATGGTTTCCCGGCTGTTCAAACCGGAGGCCGGTTCATCGAGCAGGAGCAGATCCGGTTCTATTGCCAGGGCGCGGGCGATTTCCAGCATCCGCTGCCTGCCCAGGGGAAGCGAGCCTGCCGGCATGTCCGCGGCATCGGCCAGCCCCACAAAATCCAGCCAGCTTTTGGCATCGGCCTGGATACGCTTTTCCTCGGGCCGCAAAAAAGCCGGCAGAAGCGCCGACACCGTGACCCCGGCCCCAGAGCGCGCATGTCGGCCGACCATGACGTTTTCCAGAACGGTCATATTCGGAAATATCCGGACGTTCTGAAAGGTGCGGCCGATTCCCAGCAATGCGATCTTATGGGGCTTTGTCCCCTGCAGCCGGGTATTTTTATAAATCATGGCACCCGAGCTGGGCGCCTGGTACCCGGAGACCAGGTTGAATACCGTGGTTTTGCCCGCGCCGTTGGGACCGATCACAGAGGTGATGGTGTTTTCCCCCACAGAAAAAGAAAGATCATCCAGGGCCACCACACCGCCGAAAACCTTTCGCAGCCTGTCGAGCTTTAATATGGCATTATTCCCGGACAATCAGCTTCCCCCGGATCACCCGTTTCAGCAGGTTCCAGACAGATCTGCCGCCTGCGATCATGCCGGCAAACAACCCTTCAGGCAAAAACAGCATGATCACCAGCAATATGCCGCCGTATACCAGAATATCATAGTCCGGCCGATAGTAAATACCGATAACCTTTAGATAGGCCGCTGTAAAGGAAAGCATTTCCGGCAGCAGTGAAAGCAGCACCGCACCCACCACCGCGCCCCAGACATGATGCAGCCCGCCCACGGCCACCATGGTCACCAGCAGCACAGAGTGCATGACATCAAAAGGGCCGGGATCGATATAATTGACGTAATAAGCATAAAGGCTGCCGCTGATTGAGGCGTACACCGCGCTGACGACAAAAACCTGGACCTTGTAAACAGCCGTATTGATCCCGGCTGCGCCTGCGGCGTCCTCGCTTCCGTGAATCGCCCGCAGTCCCCGGCCCACCCGGGAGTGAATCAGGTTGAAAGCCAGATAAAGGCCAATCACCACTGCTGCCCAGGCAAAGTAATAATACCGGGTATCCGAATCCAGGGGGTATCCGAACAGGCTGAGCTCCGGAATATTAAGCACTCCGGCCGGTCCGCCGGTCAGATCCGTGGCGGCCACGGCCACGATATGAATGATCGAGGCAAAGCCCAGCGTGGCCATGGCCAGGTAATGGCCTTTTAAGCGCAGGGTTGGAATGCCCACGATAAAGGCAATCCCCATGGCTGCAAAAGCCCCGGCGGCCATGGCCGTCCAGGGCGACCACCCCAGTTCGGTGGTAAGCAGTCCGGATGCATATGCACCAATAGCGATAAACGCCCCATGACCCAGCGATATCTGGCCGGCATATCCCATGAGCAAAGACAGCCCGATGCAGGCCAGGCAGTTGAATGCCGCAAATATCAGCACGCCGATATAATAATCGTTGCCCACCGCATGCGGCATTACCAGCACCAGGGCGATGAGGATGCAAAACCCGATGATGTCTTTTACAGCCATATCAAAATTCTTTTAACCGAACCATCTCGGCGCTGCCAAACAGCCCGCCGGGGCGTACAAACAGAACCGCCAGCATGATCACCAGGGCGATGGCGTCCATGTAATGCGAGGAAATATACCCGCCGGATCCGGCCTCGATAATACCCAGCAGCAGACCGGCGGCAACCGCGCCCATGGAATTGCCCAGACCGCCCACCACGGCCGCACCAAATCCCTTTAACCCCAGCAGCGCGCCCCGGGCATAATCCATCTGAATAATCGGGGTGATGATAATGCCGGCAATAGCGCCAATGGCCGCAGACAGCGCAAAGGAAAGCATCACCATCCGGCGGTCGTTGATGCCGGCCAGCCGGGCAGCATCCCTGTTGATGGCACAGGCCCGCATGCATTTCCCGGTCATGGTGTAATTAAAAAACAGCACGTAGCCTATGACCACCAAAGCCAGCATACCGATAATCCACAGAGTCTGGGGCATTATATAGGCCCCCATGATCTCCACGGGCGGGGCATCTGTGAAATGCCGCATGTGGTGCGAACCCTTTCCCCAGAAACACATGGCCGCGCCTTTGATCAGAATGGAGACCGCAATTGTGATAATAATCAGGCGCAGCACCGTGGGCCGCCGGACCGGGTTAATGGTCAGGCGCTCCATGAGAATGCCCACCACGGTGACAAATGCCACGGCCACCATAAACGCAAACAACAGGGAAAGATTCAACGCCATGGTCATGGTGACCATCATCAGCCCCCCGAGTACCACGAACTCGCCCTGGGCAAAATTGATGATGCCAGTGGCATTGTAAATCATGTTAAATCCCATGGCCACCATGGCATATATGGCACCCCGCTGGATTCCCATAAACAGGAATTGGAGCATATCTGTTGTCAGGCCGATTTCCATTGCCGGCTAGTCCAGCACCTCGAACCTGCCGTCTTTGACGGTCATCATTTCAAAAGCGGTCTTGTCCAGGCCGCAGTGATCATTTTCGGAAAACTTGAACACGCCGCCGATTCCCACAAATTCCATGTCTTCAATGGCATCCCGGATTTTTTCGGGATTATCGCCCACTTTTTCCAGGGCCCTGGCAATAATGTGCATGGCATCGTAGGCATGGCCGCCAAACGTGGTGACCTGCTCATCGAATCTGGATTCATAAGCCTCTTTGTAGGACATCAGGACTTCTTTCTGGGGATGATCTTCAGGCACGGTCTTTGCCCCCATGATCCGGCCCGCGGGAAAAATGGAGCCTTCGGCCGCCTTGCCCGCTGCCTCGGCATACTTGATATTGGCAAAACCATGGCTCTGGTACAGGGGAATGTCCATCTTGAGCTGGTCCATGTTCTTGGGCACAATAGACTGGGCGGGCACGATGGACCAGTTGATCACCGCCTGGGCCCCGGAGTTGCGGATCCGGATCAACTGCGCGGTCATGTCCGTATCCCCGGGCGCATAGGTTTCATCCGCGACAATCTCGATGCCGTATTCATCGTTGAGCGTTTTCAGCTGGGTGCGGCCCGCATCCCCGAATCCCGTGGTGCCGGTAAGGGTCCCCACTTTTTCAATGCCGTTTTGGTTCATGTGCTCGTAAATGCGGCGCGCGGCATCGCTGTCGTTCTGTCCCATCTTGAAAACCCACTTCCGCTTTTCCGGCGGGTTGGTAATGCTCGCAGCAGCCGCACAAGACAGCATGGGCACTTCGGCCTGCTGCACTACGGGGATTGCGGCAAGGCTGGTGCCGCTGCGCGAAGGGCCGATAATGGCGCACACGTTTTCCTTCTTGATCAGCTTCTTGATGGCGTTAACCGCGCGGGTGTTGCTTCCCTGGGTGTCCTCGATGTGCAGCACCAGTTCGTGGCCGTCAATGCCGCCGGCCTCGTTGATCTGCTCGGCGATCATTTCCGCGGTGTTTCGCTCGGGTTCGCCGAGCCAAGAGGCGCCGCCGGTGATGGCAAAAACGCACCCGACATGATACGGTTCCTTTTGTTCGGCATGGACCAGACCTGCCAATGAAATCATAAGTGCAGCTGCAATCACTGCGGATAAAAGCCTGATTTTCACTGTCTACCCCCCTCTTGTGAATGGTTACCGGTTTTGGGGCCCGCCTCAGGCCGGCCCTGATCTTTGCACCCGGTTACATGCTAAGCACCTTCCGGGCCTCCAACACGTTGATATCGTTTTCCAGCATCATGTCAATGGCCTTGTCCAGGTCATCGAACCGAAAAATCAGGATGGCATGATCGCGGGATTTTTCCACAAATGCGTACATGTATTCCACGTTTAAGTCCGCGTGCTCCATGATGGTCAGCAGGTTGCCCAAAGCGCCCGGAACATCGGGAATGGCCACGGCCACCACCTCGGCGGTGCGCACCAGAAAACCGTGCTCCTTTAACACGGATGCGGCCTTTTCCATATCCGAGACAATCAGGCGCAGAATTCCGAAATCCGAAGTGTCGGCCAGGGACATGGCACGGATATTGACCCCGGCATTGCCCAGGGCGGTGGTAATCCGGGCCAGCCGGCCGGAGCGGTTTTCCATGAAAACGGAAATCTGGGGAATTTTCATAATGCTTCTCCGGTTGTATAATTGCGGCAAAAAAGGCCTATACCGGAAAGGGAAGGCCTGTTAATCCCACGGTTTCAGCCAGGCCCCACATGAGGTTCATGTTCTGCACCGCCTGGCCTGAAGCTCCTTTGACCAGGTTGTCGATGACCGACATCAGGACCAGCCTGCGGTTGTCGTCATCAATGACAAAACCGATATCACAGTAATTGGTGCCCCGAACGTCTTGGGTATCAGGTATATGCCCGTTTTTTGTCAGCCGGATAAACCGGCACCCCTCGTAATACTGCATCAGACAGTTCCGGATTTCCTCTTCATCGGCATCCCCGACCAAAGATGAATAGATCGTGGTCTGCATGCCCCGGCTCATGGGCACCAGGTGCGGCACAAAACTGATGTTAACAGGCTTTCCGGCAACCCGGCTTAAATTCTCCTCCATTTCAGGCTGGTGCCGGTGGGCCGCCACTTTGTATGCCTTGAAGGATTCCGTGACCTCGCAGAAATGGGTAGTCAGCCCCGGCGCCCGTCCCGCGCCGCTGACCCCGGACTTGGCATCCGCAATAATCGTGGCGGGATCGATCAGCCCGGCTTCCAGCAGCGGCACCAGGGGAAGCAGGACGCTGGTGGGGTAACACCCCGGGTTGCCCACCAGCCGGGCACGGCTGATTTCATCTGCAAAAACCTCGCAGAGGCCGTAGACCGATTCGGCCAGCAACTGCCTGGCTAAATGAGCCTGGTATGTGGCTTCATACAGCGCCGGATCTCTGAATCGGAAATCCGCGGAAAGATCCACAACCTTTCGGTTTCGTTCGATGATCCCGGGAATGATCTCCATGGACAGCTTGTGGGGCAGTGCGGTAAATACGATATCCGCGCGCTCGCAGACCGAGTCCGGATCAAAGGTTTCCAGTTGCCGGGTAATCACCCCGGACATGGCCGGATATATGCTGTCAAAAGGCACGCCTGCATACTGCCGCGAGGTCAGCACGGTTAATACCACCTCCGGGTGTCCGGCCAGAATCCGCACCAACTCGGCACCGGCATACCCGGTTGCGCCTGCCACGGCCGCTCTGATCATTGATCCTCCTGCTGTGAAAAGAAAAGCGAAATATCAAAGGATACTCGAAATCTAGTACAAATAGCAAAGCTTTGATACAAATTCAAGGCGTTTCAATGCCGATTTCCCCGGGATGGGTATCAAGCCCGATACCGATACCGATACCGATACCGATTTCAATTTCGATACCGAAGAAAGCTGTCCGGACTCAGCGGCCCGGAGATGTATCCCTGGTCCGCGCGCCGGCTGGCGCAAATACCTCGTAAAGGTTCATGCCGGGGGTAAAATCCATCATCTGCCAGTCCCCCTCAATAATCTCCAGGGGATCCATGAACCGGTTGCGATCCAGGCCGTTTAACAGGGGCCAATCCAGGGATTCCAGCGGAGGAATGCTGTGGGCATCCATCATGCTCAAATGCAGGTGCGGGGGCAGCGCCTTGTTTGCATGCGGGGGTGCAATTGCGGCAAACGTCTGGCCCGCCGACAGATGCCGTCCCTTGCAAAGACCTGCGTCCGGCCGGAGGTGCGCATACAGGGCAAAAAAGGACGGCTCGAGATCATCGGGCTGATGTGCCAGGATCACCGTGCTTCCCAGAAAATCCGGAATTATCCCGGCCGCCTCCCCGTCAAATGCCGCAGGGACCCGGGTGGTTTCATCCAGGCGAAAGCAGTTGCCGCGGGAATCGGCAAAAAAGCAAATATCTACGCCTTCGTGGGACTGGTCCCGCATCCCGCCCCGGCCCCACCACTTCTGCCGGCTTTCAAAAAGCATGCCCGGGAAAAAAAGCAGAGTGCCGCAGCCCAGGGTATTTTCGAGCTGATTTGCCGAAACCAGGGACTGATAAAAGCCACCTTTTGGGGCCGGGAAACGATCGCGGTGCATGCACAACCCTACCCTGGCTGGCCGGAAAGGCCCAGGTAGCGCCTGGCTTCCCGGTTCTCGCCCTGCTTTTCATAAATCCGGCCGATGTATTGGTAATAAACCCCGCGGTGATCCGGATCCTCGCGAACCAGCGAGAAAAAAAGATCCAGCAGTTTACCGGAGCTCTCCCCGCTTTCGTAGCTCAACTCGGCAAAACGCCGCTTGACAAACGGATCGATCACTTTATTGCACGCAGTGCACTGGTTCATGAGTTGCGCATACAAGTCCCGCGCATGATCGATCCGGCCGGCGGCCTCGGCGGTTTTGGCCAGCGCCCGAATGACGATTTCATCGCTGCCGTGAGTGTCCGCGTACTCCTTGAAGGCTTTGTCTGCTCCCTGCAGATCCCCTGCCTGGAACCGGGTTTCCCCGATCAGCATCAGCATGGACGGGCTATGGCGGATCTCTTCGGGCGCGGATGCCAGCAAATCGCCGGCCCGGGACACTTCGCCGGCTTCCCAGTAGATTTCGCAAAGAAGTTGATAAGCCCGGATTTCCGAGGGATTTTCTTCAATGTAAGACTCCAGCAGTTCCCGCCCCCTGGCATGCTCCTCTGTATGCAGGTATGCTGTTGCCAGCTCCAGGGGAATCAGTGTGGTTTGTCCCTGGTTTTCCGCCATGGCCCGGGTCAGCTCACTTACTGCCCGTTGGAAATCGCCCCGGTTTAACGCCGCATAACCGCGCGCAAACGAATCCCCGTAGCTTTGGTATGCTTCTGCCACTTGCCGGGGAAGGGCGTTGCAAAGCACCGAGAACATCTCTTCGTCGTCGGCCTCCGCAGCAGCGATCTCTTCTTCCGGCGCAAAATCCGGCGCCCGGGATTCGTACCCGGAAGGCTCCGGGGCTTCGGTCTGCGCCGGCGGGCTGGTCAGGCGGGCCAGCTCCTGCTCGATTTTCCGGCGGGTATTCTCGTGTATAGCCAGCCCCAGAGCCAGTTCATAGAGCTCTTCAGCCTGGTCCACTTCACCGGCCCTGGCCAGCGCCTGTGCATTTTCCATATGCTCGGCTGCCAAGGACTGGCCGGCGGAATTGAATTTCTCGGTAATGCGGTCAACCAGATGCGTTTTTTCCGGAAAGTGCGTTTCGATCTTGTGGAGCGCTTTTTCAAATTCAATCCGGGCATCGCCGAAATTTCCCTGCCGGGCGTATGCATCACCTTTTTCTTCATGGACTTCCGGGGATTTCCCGGCAAACATGCGAAGCAGTCCCATTTTTTTCCTCTTTGAATATCGTTTGTATCAGGGCTTCGGCACGGATGCCGGAGCCCGGAGGTGATAGAGATAGCCGCGGGCGGCATTGACCCCCTGTTCAAATCCTTCCAGGATTTTATCTTCTCCCCGGGTCAGCCGGTTTACCCTGAAATCCGCGGGCGGATAAATTACGTCAATCTCATCGTGATCCTGCTCCAGCTCGTCGAGCAGCCGGTTATACCTGCTGTAATGCTCATCCAGGGCGGCAAGCAGGTATTGGTATTGATCCTCCTTGTAATAGGATTCATAAAGCCGCTTGACCCAGAAAGACTCCCGCACTTTCCGGTAACCCCGCGGACGGGTAGCCACCATCAGGATGTCGCGCTCTGAAAACCCCATTTCCAGGGCTTTTTTATAAGGCAGCGGGTCGCATACGCTGCCGTCCATAAGCATCTCGTTTTTATACGGCACGAAATTGCGGTACAAAAACGGAATTGCAGCCGAGGCCTTCAGCGCCAGGGAAATTTCATCATCGTGGGTATTGAGGTACATCGGCTGAAGGGGTGCGTGCTGGTAAAAACACGTTGTGACCATAATCACGGGGCACGCGGTGGTACGCAGCCGCCGCAGATTCAGGGCGCCTTGCTGTTCAATGAAATTATCCACCATCCAGTCCAGGTTCAGGACATGCTTTTCCGGCCGGAAAATGTTGGTCATGCGGATAAATCGGCCTGAGAGCAACTCTGAAAAAAATGCATCCCGGGCCAGGTAAATCTGGCGGGCCGCGTATGCAGCCCCCACAAGCGCGCCCGCAGAAGTTCCGATAACAGCTCGCCAGGGAAAATACCCCCTGTCCATGAATGCCTGCAAAACCCCGACCAGAAATATCCCGCGCATTCCCCCGCCCTCGAGCACCAGCACCTTTTTCGGGGGAAACCCCTTGAGCCGGGCCTGTACGGACCGGTAGCCAGACAGCACCCTGGAAATGAAGTTCATCGCCTCACCCCGTCACAAATCCACGGTAATATAAAACCCCTGCTTTCAGCGCTGCAGCAGAATCACCACGGAATCCTCCCAGCGATACTTGATTACGGCATCGTAAAAAGCCTGGGTATCTTCGGCCTGTATTTCATCGATTTTCCGGATCACATCGCCGGGTTCTGCCCCGATTCTGCCTAGTTTTGACTGCGGGTCAACCTCGGAGAGGATCACCCCGGAACCCAGGGTGTTTAACTCACGCTTGCGCTCCGGGCCGGAATCGAAAAAATCCCTGAAAAAATCGTCCATGCCAAAGCGCGCAAACGGGTGACTCCGGTAGCGAACCTCGTATTTCGTGCTGATATTGACCACGGCGGGGCTGACCTTTTTTACCGCCTGAACCACCGCGCTTTTTCTTTCGTGGCGTTTTTCCGCTGAAGCCTGCGGCAGCCATACAAGTACTGCAACCAGCAGCGCCGCAGCGACGGCCCGGTAAATTGGCCCTGCCTTCATCGGCCTCCTTTCCATGCGATGCGAAATCCGTAATTCACGGTTTTCCGGGTCTTGATACCCGCCGCCGGACACCCGGAATCCAAAAAAACCTGTTGTGCCATCCAGTGCCGGATCGAACACCGGGATTTTGTGTTCAGATATAACCTATATTACAGGATAGCCCGTTATTGAAAGCATAAAATTGGTTTATCCCGCAGGCGGGCTGTGGTATTGGGAAGTCAGACAGCAAAGGAAAAAGTTTTATGGCAACCATCCGCCAGCAGATCGTAGAATTGCTCGAACAGGGCCGGGCAGAGGCCAGGGAAGTTTCCCAGGAACTCGGGATCAGCGAAAAAGAGGTCTACGAGCACCTTCCCCACATTGCCAGAAGCCTGCCCAGGCAGGGCAAAAAGCTCAACACACAGCCGGCCAGGTGCATTGCCTGCGGATACGCATTTAAAAGCCGCCAGCGGTTTACCCCGCCCGGGCGCTGCCCCCTGTGCAAAAGCGAACGGATTGAAAACCCCAGGTTCAGCGTGAAATAAATTACAGCTTCGTCAGCAGATCTTTTAATTCCGCCAGTGCAATGGGCACGACAATGCTTTTGCCGATGCCTTCCAGCAACACGAAATGGATTGCGTCATTGCGCCGCTTTTTATCCCTGGCCAGGGCGTCAACCACGGCTTCGCAGTCTGCAGGCATGGACACGGGCAGCCCCAGGCGCACCAGCAGATCTTCAAGTCGCCCGGCTTCGGAAGCGGGCATATATCCCTTTTTTACAGAAAGCCGGGCAGCGGCAGCCATGCCGATGCTGACCGCGGTCCCGTGGCTCAGCTTGGCGGTTTTCTCAATGGCATGGCCCAGGGTGTGACCGAAATTCAGTTTCCGCCGTTCATCCTGCTCCCGCTCGTCGCGGTTGACAATATCGGCCTTGATGACCACGGATTCATACACGATGCGCTCCAGCAGCGCCGGGTCCCGGGCCAGGGCTTCATCCGCGCGGGCTTCCAGTACTTCAAAGTATGCTGAATCCGCAATTGCAGCATGCTTGACAATCTCGGCAAACCCGTCTGCAATTGCCGCCCCGGAAAGCGTATGCAGCATCTCCGGGTCGCAAAGCACGAACCCAGGCTGGTTGAACACGCCGACCATGTTTTTGTATCCGTCGAAATTGACCCCGGTTTTGCCGCCCACGCTGGCATCCACCTGGGCCAGCAGGGTGGTGGCCACGTTGGCAAACCCCACTCCCCGAAGGTAAGTGGCCGCCACGAATCCGGTGATATCGCATACGATACCACCACCCACGCCAAGCAAAAACACGCTGCGATCGGCCTCCATTTCGATTAAACTGCGATAAATAAATGACGCGGTTTCAAGTGTCTTGACGGCTTCGCCCGTGCCGATGACAATTCTCTCACCTGCCGGCAGCCGCTCCCCGTAAAGCTTCGCCACAGTGTCGTCTGTTATGATCACCAATCTTGCGCCCGCGGGCAGATATCCGTAAGCGTGATCCAGCCGTTCGCCCACCAGGATTTTCGATTTGCCGGCTTGCCCGGTAATCTCAAGCTGTTTCACCTGAGCCCCCCCTGTCCAGGCTTTCATCACAAATATCGTAAATGGCGCGAACCTGCCGGCACAACCCTTCAAACTGTTCCGGATAAAGGGACTGACCGCCGTCGCACAAGGCAAAATCCGGTGTGCTGTGGACCTCCACCATTAATCCGTGCGCGCCCGCTGCGGCAGCCCCCCGGCTCAATGGCAGCACCTGATCGCGGTAACCGGCCGCATGGCTCGGATCCACGATGATCGGCAGGTGGCTTTCCCTGCGAACCACTGGGATTGCGGAAAAATCCAGGGTATTTCGGCTGTGGCGCACAAAGGTCCGCAGCCCGCGCTCACAGAGAATAATATTCTCGTTTCCCCTTGAAATAATGTATTCTGCGGCCATGAGCCATTCGTCCACCGTGGCGGACATGCCCCGCTTGAGCAGAATCGGCTTTTTGGCCTCGCCTGCGCGTCTGAGAAGGCTGAAATTCTGCATGTTCCGTGTGCCGATCTGCACGATATCCGCATATTGCTCCACCACGTCAAAATGTTCCAGATCCAGGACTTCCGTAACCACCGGCATGCCATATATTTCCCGTACTTTGGCCAAAATTGCGAGCCCTTCTTCTTCAAGTCCCTGAAAAGCATAAGGAGAGGTCCGGGGCTTATACGCGCCGCCCCGGAAAATCTGCGCGCCCGCCTTTTTTACATGCTCGGCCGTGGACATGGTCTGCTCCCGGCTTTCCACTGCACACGGTCCGGCAATGATCACCCGGTTTTCGCCGCCGATATCCACATTGCCCACCCGGATTACCGTGTCATGCGGATGCACCTCGCGGCTTACCAGCTTATACGGACGGGTTACCGGAATGGCATCCTTGACCCCCGGCATACCCAGGAATTCCGACGGTTCAATGGGTCCCTTGTTGAAGAGAACCCCTATGGAAACACGTTCTCCGCCGGGAATGGAGCGCGCCGAACATCCCTTTTCCTCCACGGCCCGGATCACGGCATCGATCTGTTCCTGCGTGGCGTCCTGCCGCATGACAATCAGCATGATAATTCCCTCCCGCTCCTGATTCGTTGTGCTTGTCGTAAACGCAATTGTATCCATAAAAAAAACCGTGAAGCCCGGCGGGGCCCCACGGTTTTTTACCGCTTTTGGTTTATGCCGGTGGCGTCAGTGCGGCACCGGGCAAAGGGCATACCCCGCCTGCTCGGCCTTGCGGCGCCAGCACCAGAAAAACGCTTCCGGAAAATTTTGCGGATCATGATATGATATGCCCATGATTCGGCAATTCCTGCGTATAAACAAAAAAATCACGGCAGCCATCCCTTTCTGCCGGCATACTTAAGTAAAAATCCGCGCAAGGTCAAGCAAAAATTCACCAAAGTATTTGCAATATCTTGACAAAAATCGAAAAATCGTTTATGAAGAATAAAACAGGCCGAATTTCCCTTCAACGATTGCAACCCATTTTACAACCAAACAGGGGCATGGCATGAAAACACAAATCAAAAAATCCAGAAAATTCCTGATTCCAGTGGCCTGGTGTATCGCCGCAGTACTCTTGTGCGGGGCAGTTGCCCATGCCGGCATAGAGGAAAACATCGTAAAGACCGAAACCGGGTTTTATTACACGGTGCAAAAAGGCGATACCCTGTGGGACCTGTCTGAAAAGTTTTCCGACTCCCCCTGGCAGTGGCCCGACCTTTGGCACTACAATCCGGAGATTGAAAATCCGCACTGGATATACCCCGGCCAGCGGATCCGGATTTACAGAAAGACCTTTTACGGGGAAACCGATAAAGAAGAAGAAAAAAAAGAGCCCCGGCCGGAACCCAAAGAATTTCTCACCTATTCCAAGATCAATCGCGTCGGATTCATCCGGGAGCAGGAAGTCAACCCTGTTGGCGTTTTGTTTCAGGCACGGCACAACCAGAAATTAATCAGTGACAACGACAAGGTCTATTTTAAACCCCAACCCGGTGCAAACCTGGAAACAGGGGATCATTACCTTCTCTACCGCACCCGGAGTCCGATAAAGGATCCTGAAACCAACGAATATATCGGGGTGCAACACCTTCTCACCGGTATTGTGGAAGTCTCTGAACTGCAGGAAGATCTCGGGGTTGGCCGCATTGTGGTTGCTTTTCGCGATATCCAGGAAGACGACAAGATCATGCCGTTTATGCCCCGAGCCCAAAAAATGGAGATCAAACCCGGAATTGCGGGCATAGAGGGCAAGATTATCAAGTCGGAAGATGACTGGGAGGTTTTTGGCGATCAATTCATTGCCTTTATTGATAAAGGCAGTGATCACGGCATTGAGGTCGGCCAGCAGTACAAGGTGCAGTGCCGAATCATGCAAGGCTCTGCCGACTCTTCAGAGGAAATCAAACGCGAGGATGTGGGCTCGCTGGTTGTGCTGCACACCGAAAATCAGACCGCAACCGTGCTGATCACCGAATCAAAAGAAAACCTCAGCGCCGGGATGCCCATCCAGGCAATGCGGTAACGAACTGACATCCCGCCAAAATTCGTTTCAGCGCAGGCAGGGCGCATTGATAATGTCCGCCCTGCCTGTTCTGTTCTGAACTTTTTTGTACATCCATCCTGGTGATCACGGTTACGATAACCTGACAGCCACCCTGATACAAGCCAACAGCCGGCTTCATTGCATCCACGGCGCAAGCGCCAACCGGATTGATCCGACAATACCGGCGAGTTATTCGGATTGCTTGTCAACCTTGGCATTATAGGCTTCCACCTCTTTTTCATAGGCTTCGGTCCTTTCCCGATAAGCGTCAATGCGTTTATTCAGATTGTCCACCTTCTTCGAGTATTCCTGGAAATCCTCCTTGGAAGCCGATTTTTCCGGCTCATTGTTCATCAGCTCCTCTTTTTCCGCCTGGATCTGTTCGTATTCTTCCTGCAGTTTTTCCTTCCGGGCTTCTAGCTTTTCCGCTTTTTCGGAAAGTTTGGAAGCTTCTTCCGCATCCAAAGACCCGGATTGCCTGTCTTCGGACGGCTCGTCGGATTCCTTCTGATCAGGGGATGATTTTCCGGCCTGCTCCGAGGTCTCCTGCACGCCCCTGACCTCCGGTCTGCTCTCCACGTTTTGTCTGTACTCCTCCGGAATGTTGCCATAGTCATCCGTATAATGGGTCCTGCCCTCTGAATCGGTATATTGATAGAGTTCGGCATATCCATGGGTTGCAAAGAGCAGCAAGCACATTAAAATACCTGATAAAATCAATCTCATGAAAGGCCTCCTTTGGGTGATTGGTCCGTCAAGAGGCAAGATAAGAATATTCATATTTGCCGACGGCACCGCAAAAACCCTTTAAAGCAATTTTTTACCATATGATCCTAACTTTCCTGTAACAGAAAATCAATCGGTAAAATTGCGCAGTTGATCCGCCAACACCACCAACAATTTTACTGGGTAAAATATTGCACGGCGTTCTCAAAAATCCGGACGCCGGTGACGTGTAAACCCTCTGCCTGCGCATTCCTGATCGATGATTGTCTATTTAAGGCCCAGTCCGGATGGTTGGAGGGGTGGTTGAAGGCTTCGGGATGGGGCATGAGGCCGAAGACGCGGCCGGTGGGGTCGCATATGCCGGCCATATCTTGCAGGGAGCCGTTGGGGTTGTCGGGGAACCGGCCTTGTGCAGGGGCTCCTTGCCGTATGGCGTATCTGCAGACCACCTGGTTTTGCTGTACCAAGCGGTCTATTATCGGGTCATCGGCAATGAACTTGCCCTCCCCGTGTCGCACGGGCAGCTCCAGGTGATCGATGTCTTTTGTAAATACGCACGGAGATGCCTGATTGATCTGCAGGTGCACCCAGTCGTCTCTGAAGTTGCCGCAGTCATTGTGGGTCAGGGCAACGGATCGGTCCTGGTAATTGCCGTCAAACCCGGGCAGAAGGCCCAGGTTGACAAGGCTCTGGAACCCGTTGCAGATGCCCAGCACCAGGTTGCCGCTGTCAATGAATTTCAGGATTTTGTCGCCTGCGTTCTTCTTCATGCGAACGGCCTGGATCACGCCGGCGCCGTGGTCATCGCCCCAGGAAAAGCCGCCGATAAAAACCATGATCTGAAAATCATCCAAATCCACCGCACCCGAGATCACGTCGTTTATATGCACGCACCTGGCCCGGGCGCCGGCCAGTTGGCAGGCATGGGCGGTTTCCACGTCGCAGTTCAGGCCGTATCCGGTCAGCACCAGGGCGTTGACGCTGCTGTCTGTGCGTTTTGAAGCCATCTTGTCCTTTTTCCGGCTATATCAGGTTCTCAAATGGTTGTTTCCAGGCGGATTTGAGATCCGCCACCGGCACTGCTGCCAGGCAGCGGCCCTGGCATCTGATTTCAAACCCGGGGGATTCAGTGACCTCGCCGATGCATGTGCAAGGATGATTTTCCATCAGGGACTCGAATTCCGCCCGGTTTTCCGGGCAAACCGCGGCAATAAACCGGCCCGGTGTCTCTGAAAACAGCAGGCGGTCGGCTCGCAGTTCCTGCTGTGCCGGGATGCGGTCGAGCTCCGCGCTCAACCCGAGGTTGCCGGCCATGGCGCACAAGGCCAGGTGCACGCCCAATCCGCCCCGGTATACCCCGTGTACGGATGTGAGCAATCCACGGCAAATCGCCCGGTGCAGGTCCCGGTACATGGGCAGAAACGCTTCGGGTTCCGCGCGCGGAACGTTTCGGCCGATGTATGCGAACCGGTCGTAGTATTCCGAGGCGCCGAGTTCGTCTTTTGTTTCGCCCAGCACATAGAGCAGATCGCCGGCAAACTTCACGTCCATGGTCACGCAGCGGTCGATGTCTGCGATCACGCTGGTAGCGGAAAACTGCATGGTCTCCAGCGCCGAAAGCTTGTGCGTCTCGCCGTACGCACCGGGCAGATGCCCGTCCACGTACATGCTGTCCTTGCCGGAGAGCAGCGGGATGCCAAAGGCCATGCAGGTATCTGCCAGCGCGCGGCAGGAGCGCACCAGTTGGGCGGCCTTGAACTTGCCGTCCGGGTTGCCTTTTGGATCATACTGGATATTGGGCCAGCAAAAGTTGTCCACCCCGCCGATATGCGCCGGGTCCCCGCCCACTGCCACCAGGCGGCGTACTGCCTCGTCAATGGTGCATGCGGTCATGTCATAGGCATCAATTGCGGAATAAAACGGCAGCAGCGCCTGGGAAAAGGCAAGGCCGCGCTCGGAGTAAAGCACCGGCCGGAGAACCGTTGCATCGCTGTTGACATCCCGGTCCCTTCCAACCAGCGGCTTGATGACACTGGTGCCCTGGACCTCGTGGTCGTACTGGCGGACAATCCACTCCCTGGAGCAGATATTGGGCCGGGCCAGCATGTCTTTTAACAATCCGGCATAATCCGCAGGCTCGCCAAGCACGGGTTCATGCAGACCCCGCATTTCCGGGGAGCGCCATTGCGCCTCAAACTCCCACCCGGGAAAACCGCGGGTGAGAAAATCCATATTGATATACGCACAGGTTTTGCCGCCGTATGTTATATGCAGTTTTCCGGAATCCGTGTACTGGCCGATCACCGTGCTTTCCACCGCGTGTTTTTCAGACAGTTCGAAAAAACGGGCTGCATCATCGGGATGCACGGCCACGGTCATGCGCTCCTGGGACTCGGACACCCAGATTTCCCACTGGTCCAGACCGGCGTATTTGAGAGGCACACGGTCGAGCTGTACTTCGCAGCCCCCGGAAAACCGGGCGGATTCGCCCACCGAGGACGACAGCCCGCCGCCGCCGTTATCCGTGATAAACCGGATCAGGCCCTCGTCTCTGGCCTGGAGCAGAAAATCGTGCATTTTTTTCTGGGTATAGGGATCACCGATCTGCACATGCCCGGCGGGCGTGCTTTCGGAAAAAATCTCCGAGGATGCGGTCACCCCGTGAATGCCGTCTTTTCCCACCCGGCCGCCGCACATCAGGATCAGTTCCCCGGGCGAGGTGGTTTTCTGCTCTGCAGGCGTTCCTGCAACCGCTGCGGGCATCATCCCCACTGCGGTCACAAATACCAGGCACTTGCCCATGTAGCCGGGATGGAATGTCACCTGGCCGAAAGGCGTCGGGATGCCGCTTTTGTTGCCCCCGTCGCGCACGCCCTCGATCACGCCGTCGAGCAGCCGCCGGGGGTGCAGTTTGGGCCTGAGTTCTCCGGTGTAGTCACGGTCGCCCACGCAAAATCCGTAACTGCCCATGATCAGGCGAGATCCCTTGCCGGTGCCCAGCGGATCGCGGTATACGCCCACAATGCCGGTAATGGCACCGCCGTAGGCCTCCATGTTGGACGGCGAGTTGTGGGTCTCGCCGGTGATCACGTAATAGTGACTGTCATCAAATCGCCCCACCCCGGCATTGTCCCAGAGCACAGAGATTACCCAGTCCTTTTGCTCCTGGAGACGGCGCGTGGGGGCTTCGATAAAGGTCTTAAACAGGTTGTCTACGGTCTCGGTGTGCCCGGTTTCCAGGTCCGTGTAAAAAAAACGGCCCTGAAAGGTGTTGTGATTGCAGTGATCGCTTCTGGCCTGGGAGATGTATTCGAGTTCCACGTCCGTGGGGTCTTGCAGCCCCATGGCCCTTCTTTCGGCCTGCACCTCGGGCTCCAGGAAATATTTGCGAATCACGGGGATGTCGTTGGCATTGAGCGCCAGGTTGCGCGCATCGCTGATCTCCCGCAGGGCCTGGTCCGAATCAATGGGAATGGTGGTCACCGTGGGGGTATGATCCAGCTGTACTTTGGGAATGATGATGCCCACGCCCGTGTCCGGGTCCCATTCTTCTGCGCCATACACCCGGACCTGCTGGATGATGTCGTTTGACAGGAGTTCTTTTGCAATGATTTCCGCGTCCTGCCGGCTCAAATCCCCGCCCCGAATGCAGAAACGCCTGGAGGTGTATGCGCCCTGTTCCGGGTCAAAAGGCATTCCCAGCACATCGGCCATGGCCTCGACAGCCGTGTGCCCGGCATTATCCTTGACCCCGGGGCGGTAGCCCACCCAGATGCACCAGTCAAAGGACAGATCCAGGGGGCGAAAATCCGATATTTGGGTGACCGGGTTGGTAAAAATCTCCGTGCGCACGGTTTCGAGCTGGTCCGGGGACAAATCCGCGTCAATGGTGACGATATGGACTGTCCGAATCACGTCCGGGCAGATATTGAAATAGGTTCGGGCCTTGCTTTGAATTCCGGCGCCTTCGGCGTCAAAAAGCTCCGGTTTCAGGGCGATTTCCAGGCGATGCGGCATAATTTCACTCGGTTACGATTCTCATGATATCATTGTAAAAAACAAACACCATCAGCAGCATCAGCAGAAAAATGCCGATCTGCGTGGCGATTTCCCGGGCCCGCAAAGACACGGGGCGGCCCGTTACCGCCTCGATGGAAAAAAACATGAGATGGCCGCCGTCTAGCACCGGCACGGGCAGCAGGTTCAAAATGCCGAGATTCACGCTGACAAGCGCAATAAAGGAAAGCAGGTTCACGGCTCCGTGCTGAACCTGTTGACCTGCCATCTGGGCGATCATGATCGGCCCGCCAAGGGTTTCCACGGACAGTGCTCCCTGGATAAGCTTGACCACGGAAACCACCGTCAGCTTAATGATCATATAGGTCTTGGAAAGGCTTTCCCCCATCGCCGAAATCGGGTTGAGGCGCTCTTTCTGAGCCTTTCCGGAAATACCGATCAGGTAGCGCTCGTGGGGTTCCCCGAAAATGTCTCTGACTGTCTCCTTTTTCGGGACCACAGTTTTTTTCAGCCGCTGCCCCTCTCGCAGGAGGGTAAGGGTAACCGGTTTTCCGCCGCTATTGGAGACGATGTCGACAACCTCCGACCATTTTTCAATGGATTTTCCATTTGCGGCCACAATGGTGTCTCCGCTCTTGAGACCGGCTAACATGGCGGGCGTGAAACTGACATCCTGCTCTTTTTGAGGCGGCGACTCTCCGCTATTGAGACCGGCTACCATGGCGGGCGTGACGGCCCTGACTTCGCCTATCACCGGCTCTTTTAAGACCAAGTTCCCGGAAATAGTAAAAATTCCGAAAAAAATAAGAATGCACAGCACGAAGTTGAACACCGGACCGGCGGCGACAATTAACATCCGCTGCCCCACGGGCTTGTGAGTAAAGGAAAATTCCATGTCTTCCTGGGCGATCTCCGCATCCGGATGTTCGCCCACCATTTTTACATACCCGCCCAGCGGCAGCGCCGATATGCAGTACTCGGTGCGACCGACCTTTTTTGTGGCCAGCTTGGGACCGAATCCCAGGGAAAAGCGCTCCACGCCCACCCCGAAAGCCTTGGCCACCAGGAAATGCCCGAGTTCGTGAAAAAATATCAATACGCCCAGTACAATCACCAGGCCGATTACCATGCTCATCTCATCTACCCCATATCGTGATCAAATGCGGCCGCCAGGGATTGTGCAGCCTGCCTGGCCCATCTGTCTGCTTCCAGTATGTCTTCGACGTCCTGCGCTGTCACCGGCTCGTATTGATCCATTACGCCGCGTATCAAAGCGGGGATCCGGTCAAAGGCGATTGTGCCGTGCAAAAATGCGGCCACGGCCACCTCGTTTGCCGCGTTCATAACGGCAGGCATGGTGCCGCCCTTTCTGCAGGCCGTATATGCCAGGGCCAGACACGGAAATTTCTCCGAGTCCGGCGCCTGAAAGACCAGTTGGCCGAGGTCGGCAAAATCCGGGCAGGACAGTCCCAGCGGCAGCCGCTCCGGGCATGAAAGCGCATAGGCAATTGCCGCCTTCATGTCCGGCAGGCCCATCTGGGCCATAACCGTGCCGTCGCAATAGGCCACCATGGAGTGCACAATACTCTGAGGGTGAATGACCACCTCGATCTGATCAGCGCTCAAGGCAAACAGGTGCCCGGCCTCGATCACCTCCAGGCCCTTGTTCATCAGGGTGGCCGAATCGATGGTGATCTTGTCGCCCATCTGCCATGTGGGATGCTCCAGGGCGTCGGCCGGCGTAATTTTTGAAAAATCCGCAACGGGCAGATTTAAAAACGGCCCGCCGGATGCGGTCAGCAGGATCCGGTCGATGTCCGCCTCCCGGTTTCCGCAAATGCACTGGAAGATGGCGCTGTGCTCGCTGTCCACCGGCAGAATGCGCACCCCGCGGGCCACAGCTTCCCGGATGACCAGATCCCCGGCCATGACCAGGGTTTCCTTGTTGGCAAGGGCGACATCCTTGCCTGCCCAAATCGCAGCCAGGGTGGGCAGAAGCCCGGCAGAACCCACCATTGCGGAAACCACCGTGTCCAGCGGCGCATATTGCGCAGCCGCACGGTACCCGTCTGCTCCGAAAGAAATCTCGGTGGAAATATCTGCAGGCAGCATCTGCCTTAATGCCGAAGCCCCGGCCTCATCGTAGACCACTGACAGATCCGGTTCAAATTCCCGGATCTGCCGGGCCAGCAGATCAATATTGCCCCCGGCGGCCAAGGCCCTGACCGAGAAACGCTCCGGAAACCGGGCCAGAACCGAAAGCGTGCTTTTCCCGATGGATCCCGTGGATCCGAGTATGCCGATCTGGCGGAGGCTCATGTTAACGTTTATACATATCCCGAATATTGGAAAATTTGCAAAGCAACAACCACGAAGGCCACAAAAAACACGAGGGAAGAAAAACCTGAAGAATAACAGGCAGACTTCGTGCTCTTTGTGCACTTCGTGGTGATAATTGGCTTTGCTGAGACCTAAAAAATAAACATATTAAACGCATACGCCACGGGCGCGGCAAAAATCAGCGCATCCACCCGGTCGAGCATACCGCCGTGGCCAGGCAGAATTGCCCCGGAGTCCTTGATGCCCGCGGCCCGCTTGAGCTCGGATTCAAAAAGATCCCCGATCTGGCCGGCGGTCCCGAGCGCCAGGGCGAATACCACCACGAGCCCGCCTGCCAGCTCCGGCAGCAGCAGGATTTTAAAAACCATGGCAACCACGATATTGACCGCCAGGCCCCCGAGCGCACCTTCCACGGTTTTGCCCGGGCTGATGGCCGGACTGAGCTTGTGCCTGCCCAGGTAGGTGCCCACGTAAAAGGCGGCCACATCTCCCAGAAACACCACAAACAGCACGAAAAAAATCCATGTCAGCCCGTCGGGCCGGCTCCGCAGCAGCACCAGCGTGGCAAGGGCAAGCGGGATATAGACCACTCCCTGGACCTGTCTTGCCACGGTTTCCACGATCCGGGGTCCGGACCGGTAAGCCGGCATTGACAGCAGTGCGCCGATGCCCAGAGAAGCAAACACCAGCAGAAACATCACCGAAAAGGCCCCATAAAGGGCTGCAGCGATCACAAGCAATCCGACTGCGGCCCCGGCAAAAGGAATCGGTTTGAGCATCCCGGTTTTGTTGCCGCCTGAAACAATATAGAAATACTCCCACATGGAAAGGATGGCAATAAGTGCAATCAACCCGGCAAAAACCTCAGGGGGCCCCTTGACGATCAGGAGCACCAGTACCGGTATGGCAACAATAGCTGTAATCCAACGTTTTAAGTGCATGGCATCATCCCGGCTGGATAATTGAGCTTACATATGGGCGGAAAAACGGCTCTTGAGCAGTTTTATCAGGACGAAACCCGTCCGAAGCGGCGTTCCCGATCCTTAAAGTGCTTCAGAATGTCGAGATATTCCTCGCGGGTAAAATCCGGCCACAGGGTGGGCGTGACAAAAATTTCCGTGTAGGCGATCTGCCACAGCAGAAAATTGCTGACCCGCATTTCCCCGCTGGTGCGGATGAGCAGTTCCGGATCCGGGATTTCCGCTGTGTACAAATACCCGGACAGGTATTCCGGGGTAATTTCCTTGACATCGATTTGTCCGTCCTTGACCGCCTGTGCCGCGGCCCGTGCCGCCCTGGCGATCTCGGCGCGCCCGCCGTAGCTCAGCGCCAGTGTCAGGCACATCCCGTCATTGCCGCCTGTGGCCGACAGGGTCTGATCGAGCACAGTCTGTACGTCCTCAGACAGGCGTTCTTTTTCACCGATAACGTTTAACCGGATATTGTTATCCACCATTTCCCGGGTTTCCGAGTCCAGGAAACGCTTCAGCAGAGTCATCAGGGCGGTAACTTCCGTTTGCGGCCGCTGCCAGTTCTCGGTGGAAAAAGCATACAGCGTCAGGTACCTAAGGCCGATCTCCCTGCTCGTGCGAACCACCGTGCGCACCGTATCCGCCCCGCGTTCATGGCCTTTTACCCGGTTTAACATGCGCTTTTTCGCCCACCTGCCGTTGCCGTCCATAATCACGGCAACGTGCCCCGGCAGGTCCGAGGGGTCCGGGACGGTGTTGTCGGCAGACTTAGACTTCAAGGATCTCCTTTTCCTTGTCCTTGTATATATCGTCAATCTGCTTAATATGCTCGTCGGTCAGCTTCTGAACTTCGTCAAAACCCTTGCCGACGTCGTCTTCCGAGGCATCCCCGTCCTTTTTCAGGGTTTTTAACGAATCGTTGGCATCCCTGCGGATATTGCGCACCGCGATCCGGTAGTCCTCGCAGATCTTGTTGACCTGCTTGACGATCTCCTTGCGCCGGTCCTCGGTCAGCGGTGGAATGGTAATGCGGATAATTTTTCCGTCGCTTGAAGGCGTAAGCCCCAGGTTGGATTTCATGATCGCTTTTTCGATCTCCTTGGCCGCCGAGGGATCCCAGGGCTGAATTGTAATCAAACGGCTTTCCGGGACCGAAAGCGATGCGATCTGGTTCAGCGGGGTGGGCGTGCCGTAATAATCCACCCGCACGTCATCCAGGATGCTCAACGAGGCGCGCCCGGTACGGATCTTCTGGAGATCCTTTTTCAGCGCGTCCACCGACTTGTTCATCTTTTCCTTTGCTTCGCTGATAATCGAATCGATCATGGCCGCTCACCCGTTTTAGGTTCAAGGTTCAAGGTTCAAGGTGTTTGCAGATCCGGACACCCGGATGGGGGCACGGAATTTTATTTGTCCCCGAAACACTGAAAAATTTATCTCTACTGCGTGATTTCGTAAATGCGCGTGCCGATGGCCTGCCCGCAGATCACCCCGCGGGTATTGCCTTTCTGCTTGAGATTGAAAACCACCAGCATCAGTCGGTTGTCCATGGCCAGCGATATCGCCGTGGAATCCATGACATGCAGCCGCTTTTCCAGCACCGACATGTAATCGATGTTGTCGATAAACCGGGCCGCCTTGTCATGCACAGGGTCCATGTCATAGACGCCTTCGACCTTGGTGGCCTTAAGCAATACCTCGGCGTGAATTTCCGCAGCTCTCAAAACTGCGGCCGTATCCGTGGTAAAATACGGATTTCCGGTACCTGCGGCAAATATGACCACCCTTCCCTTTTCCAGATGCCGGATGGCCCTGCGGCGGATATAGGGCTCGGCCATCTGGTGCATGGAGATGGCCGAAAGTACCCGCGTGGGGACGTCGACTTTTTCCAGGGCGTCCTGGAGGGCCAGGCTGTTCATTACCGTGGCCAGCATGCCCAAATAATCGGCTGAAGCCCGATCCATTCCCTGGGAGCTGCCGGCCATGCCCCGAAAGATGTTGCCGCCTCCCACCACGAGGGCTGTTTCCACGCCGAGCGCGGCGATGGACTTGACTTCCCCGGCCACATAGCGGAGGGTCTCCGGGCTGATACCGTACTGCTCCTCGCCCATGAGGGCTTCGCCGCTTAACTTAAGTAGTACGCGCGAAAACTTGGGTTGCTCCAAAATTTCAGCTCTCCCCGGTCTGAAAACGGGCAAACCGGTTGATGGTGATTTTCTCCCCGGTTTTTGCGATCATTTCGTTGATCACGTCTGAAATCGTCAGGTTCGTGTCCCGGATGTAGAGCTGGTTCATCAGGCACGATTCCTTGTAGAATTTGTTCATCTTGCCTTCGACGATTTTCTCGGCAACATCCTCGGGCTTCCCCATTTCAAGTGCCTGCTGGCGATAGATTTCCTTTTCCCGGGCGACCGCCTCTTCCGGGATGTCTTCCGGGACCACGCCGAGCGGGCTGGAAGCCGCGATATGCATGGCAATATTCTTGGCAAACTCCTTGAATTCGTCGGTCTTGGCCACAAAGTCGGTTTCGCAGTTGACTTCCACAAGCACCCCGATTTTACCGCCCATGTGAATATAGGACTGGATAACGCCGTCTGCGGCCACCTTGCCGGCCCGCTTTTTCGCGGTGGCAAGCCCTTTTTTGCGCAGGTAATCGGCCGCTTTTTCCGTATCCCCTTCGCACTCGGTGAGCGCTTCCTTGCAGTCCATAATGCCGGCCCCGGACCGGTCGCGGAGCTGCTTGACCAAATCTGCACTAATTGATACCATTCTTACTCTCCTGTATTTGCCGCTTCTTCAGATTCTTCGGATTTCCCGGGTGCTTCCGCCTGGGTGCCGGCTGGTTCGGACTCCTTGCCGGCCGATGCCTTGCGGATCACCTCAACCACCGGTCCCTGCTCGTCTTCTTCCATCATGCGGCGTTCAACCGTGCCCTCTGCCTGCTGTTCGGCCTCCTCGGCCTGCTTGTCCTTCTCGGCCTGCAGCTTTTCCTCCCGGCGCTGGGCGCCTTCGATTGCAGCATCAGCAATCCTGGAGGTAATGAGCCGAATAGAGCGGATGGCATCATCATTGCCCGGAATCACGTAATCGATCATGTCCGGGTCACAGTTGGTGTCCACGATTGCCACCACCGGAATTCCCAGCCGGATGCCCTCGCGCACGGCAATGGCCTCTTTCTTGGGGTCCACGATAAACAGCGCACCGGGCAGATTCTTCATGGCGCGAATCCCGCCGAGGTTGCTGTCTAACTTGGCTCGCTCCTTTAACATATGCACCCGTTCCTTCTTGGGGTACATGTTAATGGAGCCGTCGTTTTCAATGGTATTTAAATAATTGAGCCGCTCGATGCTTTTTTTCACCGTGGGAAAATTGGTGAGCATCCCGCCGATCCAGCGGTTGTGCACGTAAAACATTTCGCACCGGTTGGCTTCCTCGTAGATCGATTCCCGCGCCTGCTTTTTGGTGCCCACGAAAAGCACGCTTTTGCCGCCTGCCACCGTATCTGCCACAAAGTCATAGGCGGTCCGGAACATCCGGACCGTCTGCTGCAGATCAACAATGTAAATCCCGTTTCTGGCCCCGAAGATGTACTTTTTCATCTTGGGATTCCATCGCCGGGTCTGGTGACCGAAATGGACACCCGCCTCGAGCAGTTCCTTCATTGTCACGTACGCCATGGTCATACTCCTTTTACTGCGGTTTTTGGATTCCACCGCCTTTATCCCCCCGGCCGCCGACTTTTCAAAAAAGCACCGTAGCGCCGGTCCAAAGGCGTGTGTAGTTGGTTCAAAAATTGACTACCTATAACAAAACAGATCCGGGTTCGCAATATTTTTATTATTACCTAAATCGAGCGTTTCAGATTTTTAAAAACAATTCTTTTTGATAGGTATCACATTTTCTGCAATATCGCGACACGGTCATGGCCGGCATAATCCCGGATAAACCCGGGGTCCTTGTAAACGCCGGCCTGCTCGGAAAATTCCAGGATTGCCGCCTTCTGATCGTATCCGATTTCCAGCAGCAGAACGCCGCCCGGGACCAGGTGCTGCGGCGCCCCGCGGACAATTGTCTCGATCGCCGCCACCCCCCTGTCCTGCCCGTCCAGGGCCATGCGGGGTTCATGGTCGTGGATCTCGGGCTGCAGCGCCGCCATCTGCCCTGAAGGCACGTACGGCGGATTGGATACGATCATGTCAAATCCGGGACCGTCTTGCCGGACGGCTTCCATCCAGCTGCCGGCAAAAAAATGAATGCGGCCGGAAACCCCGTTTTGATCGGCGTTTTGCCGGGCCACCTGCAGGGCGGCATACGAACGGTCCACTGCAAAGTAAACATGCCCGGGCCGGTCTGCTGCCAGCGAGACCGCCACTGCGCCGGAGCCCGTGCCCAGATCAATCACCCGCCTGGCGGGATCGGTTTCATCGGGCAGACGCAAAAGGGCGGCCTCCACCAGATGCTCGGTCTCCGGGCGGGGGATCAGCACGTCCGGGGTAACCATAAACTCCCGGCCCCAGAACTCCTTTTCCCGGAGAATGTAAGCCACGGGTTCGCGGCGCACCCGCCTGCGGATCATTTCCCGATAACTTGCCAGCTCGGGATCCGACAGCGGCTGATCGTGCCGGATATATAAATCAATGCGCTGCACCCCCAGAACGGCTGCAAGAAGGATTTCGGCTGTCAGACGGGGAGAATCGATATGGTGGGTGTCGAAATACCCGGCCGTCCATTGAAGCGCGTCAAGAACGGTCCAGGTCTGCGGTTTCTGCGACTTGTGATTCGGCATTCTGTAAAGCCTGCGCCTGGTAATGGGTGGCCAGCTCGTCGACGATCTCATCCAGGGCGCCCTGCAGCACCTGCTCGAGCTTATACAGGGTCAGTCCGATCCGGTGGTCGGTCACGCGTCCCTGTGGAAAATTATAGGTCCGGATCCGTTCGCTTCTATCCCCGCTGCCCACCTGGTTGCGCCGCTCCTGGGTGATCTTGTCATTCTGCTCCTGTACCTGGATGTCGTAGAGACGGGCGCGCAGCACCTGCATGGCCTTTGCCTTGTTTTTGTGCTGGGATTTTTCATCCTGGCAGGTGACCACCAGGCCGCTGGGTGCGTGGGTGAGCCGCACGGCCGAGTCCGTGGTGTTCACCGACTGTCCGCCCGGGCCGCTGGAGCGGAACACATCCACCTCGATGTCGTTGGGATCAAGGTTGACCTCCACGTCCTCGGCTTCCGGCAGAACCGCCACGGTAACCGCAGAGGTATGAATCCGGCCCTGGGTCTCGGTGCTGGGCACCCGCTGCACCCGATGGGTCCCGCTTTCGTATTTCAGATTACTGTAGGCCCCCCTGCCCTTGACCATGGCAATGACTTCCTTGAAGCCGCCCGAGTCCGTCCAGTGGGTATCAATGAGTTCCACTTTCCAGCCCTTGGATTCTGCATATCGGGAATACATGCGAAACAGGTCCCCGGCAAACAGGCTGGCCTCCTCGCCGCCGGTTCCGGCGCGGATTTCGAGGATCACGTTTTTTTCGTCATTGGGATCCCTGGGAATCAGCAGCTTTTTCAGGGATACTTCCAGTTCGGACTGCCGGGCATTGAGCGACTCAATTTCACTTTTGGCCATATCCCGCATCTCCGGGTCGCTGTCTGAGAGCAATTCCCGGCTCTGTTCAAGCTCCTGTCGCACCTGGCGGTATTCCCGGTAGACCTCCACGATTTTTCCCAGTTCCGAGTGTTCCCGGACGTACTTGGGATACAGCTCCCGGTCGCCTACCACCGCGGGATCCGATAGCAGTCTTTCCAGTTCCGCGTAACGCTTTTCAATTCCGTCTAAACGTTCAAACATGGACAATCAATGCCTGTTTACTTTTTGCCCTTGGGCTGATAACCGGCCTGCGCATATTTGCGGCGGAACCGCTCAATCCGGCCGGCCGAGTCCACCAGCTTCTGCTTGCCGGTGTAAAATGGATGGCACTGGGAGCAGATTTCCACGGAAATATTGTCGCGGGTGGAGCCCACGGTGATTTCGTTGCCGCATGCACAGCGGATGGTTGTTTCCTGATATTCCGGGTGAATGTCTTTTTTCATCTCACGCACCTCAAGATTAAAGTTCAAGGTTCAAGGTTCAAGGTTCCGGACCGGGGATTTTACGAATTCATTGCGTCCAGAAACTCCTTGTTCGTTTTTGTGCCCTTCATCTTATCGAGCAAAAATTCAAGGCTGTCAATAGGATTTAAGGGAGAAAGCAGCTTGCGCAGGATCCAGACCCGGTTTAGCGCGTCAGCATCCAAAAGCAGTTCTTCCTTGCGGGTACCGGAGCGGTTGATGTCAATGGCCGGGTACATGCGGCGGTCCGACAGCTTGCGGTCCAGGTGCAGCTCCATGTTGCCCGTGCCCTTGAATTCCTCAAAGATCACCTCGTCCATCCGGCTGCCGGTATCAATCAGGGCAGTGGCAATGACCGTGAGGCTGCCGCCTTCCTCGATATTTCGGGCGGCCCCGAAGAACCGCTTGGGCCGGTGCAGGGCATTTGCATCCACACCGCCGGAAAGCAGCTTGCCGCTGGAAGGCACGGTCATGTTGTATGCCCGGGCCAGGCGCGTAATGCTGTCGAGCAAAATCACCACGTGATTTTTGTGCTCCACCAGACGCTTAGCCTTCTCGGCCACCATCTCGGCCACCTGCACATGGCGCTCAGCCGGCTCGTCAAAGGTGGAGCTGACCACTTCGGCATCCACGGAGCGCTGCATGTCCGTGACTTCTTCCGGGCGTTCATCGATTAACACCACAAACGGCATGACATTTTTATGGTTGCCGATGATGCTGTTGGCGATATTCTTGAGGAGCATGGTCTTTCCGGTTCGGGGCGGGGAAACGATCAACCCGCGCTGGCCGAAACCCAGCGGCGTCATCAGGTCCATGATCCGCATGGAGTAATTGTCGGCCTCCCGTTCCAGCTTGACCTTCTTTTCCGGAAACAGCGGCGTGAGGTTGTCAAACAGGATCTTTTCCCGCGCGGACTCGGGCTCCTCGAAATTGATCGCCTCCACCTTGAGCAGGGCGAAATACCGCTCCGACTCCTTGGGCTGGCGGATCTGCCCGGATACGGTGTCCCCGGTCTTCAGGCTGAACCGGCGGATCTGGGAGGGCGAGACGTAAATATCATCCGGTCCCGGAAGGTAGTTGCAGTCATGAGACCGCAAAAAGCCGAATCCGTCCGGCAGAATTTCCAGAGTCCCTTCGCCGTAGATCAAACCGTTTTTTTCAATGTGCGCCTGCAGCAGTGAAAAAATCAGCTCCTGCTTGCGCATCCGGCCAACGTTTTCAATGTTGAACTTCTTGGCCATCCGGGTGAGTTCGTTAATTTTTTTGTTTTTTAATTCAACAATGTTCATTTAGTACCATTCCCTGTTTTTTCTCCTATTTTTACCCTGATCGATTGTCACGAAAGCACAATCGTCATTCAATATTGCGTAATATTGCGGCTGCACCCGCGGCCCCCTGCGCATGCCGCTTATATTTCCGGCAGTCAATTGCGGGAACCCGCTTTTGCAGGGCATCTGCAGCGACAAATCACAAGCTTTTGTATTTATTCAAGAATTAGGTAATAAGAGGCCTGATTTTAAGATGTTTAAGAAGGAAACGCGGCAACGATATCAAACGTCCGGGAGGCAGGTACGTTTGTTTAATAAATAAAACACAAAGGTTTTCATGTCAATCATTTTCGCCCTTTTTTTTACCTAAATTGAACGATTTAGGTTTTACATGCCGCGCGCAATTCCGCATAAATCCGGTCCACTTCCCCCTGCATTCGACCGATGCGCCCGTTGTTGTCAATAACATAATCCGCGCGTTGTCGCTTCTGCGCTTCGGGCATCTGGGTCTTCATCAACGCCTCGGCCTCCTGCCGGCTCACATTGTCCCGGGCCATCACCCGCTGAAGCCGGTTCTCCATGTCCCCGCTGACCAGGATGACCGCATCGAAAAACGATTCCAGTCCGGCTTCAAACAACAACGGCACTTCAGCGGCGACCATGGATGCCCCTTGTTTTTCCGCGGCCGCAAAATGCTTTTCCATCTGCCGCATGACCTCCGGGTGAACGAGGCTCTCCAGGGTCTTTCGGGCCGTGTCATCGTCGACGATAATCCGGCGCAGGCCGGCCCGGTCGATGCCTCCGTCAGGGGTCAGGATTTGCCGGCCGAAGTGGTGCACGATTTGCTCGTAGGCCCTTGTTCCGGGCGCAACTGCCTGTCGTGCCAGCTCATCGGCGCTGCATACCGATACGCCGAGCTCCCGGAGCCGCCGGCACACCAGTGACTTGCCGGAACCCACGCCGCCGGTCACACCGAGCTTCAGCAGGCGGCGGCAGCCATCTGTGCGGGAATCTGTGATATTCATTGCAACAGCGCATCATTTCCGCTAATGAGTAGCGGTAATAAAAGGATATTCTCATACCCGAAAAAATGATTTTAATCAACCCGAAATTTTTACCCCGCAAGCCCGGCATTTATCTGGTTGGCGGTACCGTGCGCGACTGGATGATCGGCAGGCCCACTGCGGATTATGACCTGGCTGTCACAGCAGATCCCGCCGGAGTTGCCGAATCCATTGCGGCTGCAGCCGGCAGGCGGGTCGTGGTCATGGGCAAACCCGGACAGTGCGTGTACCGTATCGTTGCCGGCTCGGAAACCTACGACGTATCCGCAATCCAGGGAAAAGACATCACCGCTGATCTGCTCCGCCGAGATTTCACAATAAATGCCATGGCGCTCAATGTCAAAACCGAAGAGATCATTGATCCGGCCGGCGGCAGGAAGGACCTGGCCGACCGCCTGGTGCGCATGGTTGCGCCCGGGGCATTTGACGCCGATCCGCTCAGACTGCTCCGTGCTTTTCGAATGGCTGGGGTCCTGGAATTTTCCGTGGAGCCCCAGACCCTGGCCGCCATTGCCCGGCGGCCGCAAAAAATTGCGGGAATCGCCGGCGAGCGCATCCGGGAGGAATGGCTGAAGCTGTTGGAAACTCCGGATTGCACGGACCTGCTTTGGCAGATGCACCAAGGCGGCCTGCTCGAAGCCCTGATCCCGGAACTCGGGGATCTCCGGGGCTGCACCCAGAATCAGCATCACCGGGCGGATGCATTTGAACATACCATGGAGGTATGCCAGGGCCTGGAACAAATACTGCACGAAAATGCACCCGCGCTGTCTTCTGACCGGGAAAACCGGGATCTGCCGGCAGACCCGGAAAACCTGCCCCTGATCAAGCATGCCGCGCTCATCCATGATCTTGGCAAGCCCCGGTGCAAAACCGCGGATGAACACGGCGGTATCCATTTTTACGGGCACGAAACCAAAGGGGCCGAAATGGCACGGGAAATAAACCAACGCATGCGCTTTTCCAATGCGGATAGCCAATACGCGGTCTTTCTGGTCAAAAATCACCTCCGGCCGCTTTTTTTGTATCTTCTCCACCAGAAAGCAAAACTCCGGGCCGAAACCGTCAGCCGGTTTTTCATGAAAACCGCGCCCTGGACGCCGGACCTGCTCCTGCTGGCAGCCGCGGACATGGCGGGCAAAAAGGAATCGGGAGACTCCGGTTTTACGGAATTTGCCCGCATGCTTCTTGCCAGATATGCAAACGAGCACATGCCGGCAGCCCGCCGCCCCCCCCTGATTACCGGCCGCGATCTCATCGAAGTCTTCGGCCTTGAGCCCTCGCCGCGGTTTGCCCGGATCCTGCGGCAGGTGGAGGAAAAACGGCTGGCCGGAAGCCTGGAAAACCGGGAGCAGGCCCTGGCGTTTGTCAAAAAAAATCTCGAGAAATCGAGCGGGTGAACAACGCAGAAAATCCGTGCCCGACACGCCGTATCCGACTTTTTTGTATACCCCTTCAAACTGGGCTTGACAGGAAACATCCTTTTTAGTATTGAAGTGCATTTTGCAAATGATACCCGTAAAACGGTTTTCGGCATTGATGTAAACCTCTGGCAAAAGGAGTAAGCGGCTATGAACATTTTGTTTTTCGGGCCCAACGGAAGCGGCAAGGGCACGCAGGGAGCGATTCTCAAGGAAAAATTCAACACTCCGCATATTGAATCCGGTGCCATTTTCCGGGAAAACATCAAGGGCGGGACCGAAATGGGCAAGCAGGCCAAGGCCTACATTGACAAGGGCGAACTCGTGCCCGACGATATCACCATTCCGATGATCCTCGATCGGCTCAAAGAAGACGATTGCAAAAACGGGTGGCTCCTGGACGGTTTTCCCAGAAACAAAAACCAGGCCATCAAGCTCCACGAGGCGCTGAAAAAGGAGGGGATGAACCTGGATATCGTAGTGGAAATCGAGCTTGACCGGGAAATCGCCAAAAACCGGATCATGGGCCGCCGTCTCTGCGTCAACGACAACAACCATCCCAACAACATTTTCATTGACGCCATCAAGCCGGACGGGGACAAGTGCCGGGTATGCGGCGGCGAACTGCAGACCCGCTCAGATGACCAGGACGAGGCTGCCATCGACAAACGCCATGGCATCTACTATGATACGGAAAACGGCACCCTGGCCGCGGCGTATTACTTCCGGGATGTGGCCGAAAAAGACCCGAACATGCAGTATATTACCCTTGACGGCAAAAACAGCGTCAAGGAAGTTGCAGATGAGTTGGTCTCCAAGCTTCCCGCATAGTTTTGCTGCCGGCGGACGTCCGGGGCTGCAGGGTTTCGATGGTTTGACATTTCTGCATAACATCTTAAGATACAAGGTAACCAAATCTTTTTGTAAAGGGGGTTGAAATATTTGAAGGAAATCGCGGTCAAAGTAGAAGACAACGACCTTGAAAAGGCCATGCGCGTCCTTAAGAAGAAAATTCAGAATGACGGCATGTTCAAGCGGTTGCGGCTGAAGAAGAACTACGAGAAGCCCAGCGAATACAGACGTCGCAAAAAACGCGAAGCCCTGCGTCGCCAGCGGATTGCCGAAGCCAAGAAACGTATGCGATCCCGCAGGTCCTGATACCTGCAGCATGGATGCAGCAACAAAGCATCATATTTCCTCAAAAACCCGGCCGGCTTCCATTGCCGCCGGGTTTTTTATGCAGCCCTTTCCCGGAAAGCTGACGCCATGACGCAAAGCGCCTATGACCAGTGCCTTGCCGAAATTTTTGCACTCGGCAGATTCGGCATCAAACTGGGCCTGGACATCATTGACACAATACTCGCGGGCCTGGGAAGACCGGAAAAAAACTTTTCCGCCATGCACGTGGCCGGCACCAACGGCAAGGGCTCCATTGCCTCGGCACTTGCCGCCATCCTGCATGCGGCCGGCTACCGGGTGGGCCTCTACACCTCCCCGCACCTGGTGCGTTTTAACGAACGCATATGCATCAACGGCAAGCAGATAACGGATTCCGGGGTGGTTGCGGCATACCGGGCGGTAAAGGCGGTTGCCCCGGCAGAGCGGGAACCCACGTTTTTCGAATATGCCACTGCCATGGCCTTATACGCCTTTGACAAGGCAGATGTTGACTGGGCGGTAATTGAAACCGGCATGGGCGGCCGGCTGGATGCCACCAACATTCTGAGGCCCGCTTTGTGCGTTATTTCCAATATTTCGCTGGAACACAAGGCCTACCTGGGAAACACCATTGCACAGATCGCAGCGGAAAAAGGCGGGATCATCAAGCCGGAGACCCCGGCTGTCACCGGGGTTCACCAGAAATCGGCCGCCAGCGTGCTCGAAGGCATCGCAGCGGAAAAAAACGCACCGCTTTTCCGGCGCGGCAAGGATTTCCGGATCCGGAGAAAGCGGACAAAAGGCGGGGAACCGGGATTTACATACCTCGGCCTGGACCACAGGTGGACAGACATGCATTCTTCCCTGCGCGGAATCCATCAGCTCGACAATGCCGCACTCGTGCTTGCCTCGTGCGAAATACTGATGCGGCAGAATGTCGCGCTGACACTGGATGCCATAAAAAACGGCATGGAAAACCACCGATGGCCCGGTCGCCTGGAAATACTCGATACCAGACCGTCCATCATCATCGACGGGGCTCACAACCTGATCGCCGCGCGCCGCCTGGCCGCGTTTCTTGCCGATTACGCGCAAAACCGCCGTGTGACCATGGTGATCGGCATTCTCGATGACAAGCCCTACGCGGCCATGCTCAAATCCCTGCTGCCCCTGTGCGACCGCCTGATTTTAACCCGCCCCGTAATTGAGCGCAGCCTGCCGGCAGAAACCCTTTTGCAGGCGGCCCGGGAATTTACCGGCCCCGCAGAGATCATAGAAGACGTTGCAACGGCCGTATCCACGGCCATGGACACGACCCTGCCTGAAGACGTGGTATGCATCGCCGGTTCTCTATACGTGGTGGGCGAGGCCCGGGCGGCCCTGGAAAACGGGCACTGGCTGAATGCCGGATAAAATAACAATTCCTGCTTGACTTCTAAATGCGCGTCCTTTATGGTGCTTGCCGTGTGCGCCCGTAGCTCAGAGGATAGAGCGTCAGCCTCCGGAGCTGAAAGTCGCAGGTTCGAATCCTGCCGGGCGTACCACCCTTCCCCCTTTTCTCAGCCGCACTTCCTTCGGCCAGTAAAGAACACTTTTTCGGCACTGTCCAAAAATTTCGATCATAAATTCGAAGCACGAAATTCGAAAAAAAACGCGAACGGGTACAAGACAGATTTCAATTCCGTCCCCTTACACGGCCGCGCTCGCCCCGTTACTTGCGAAGGATCCACATGATGATCGAGACGATGATACTCACCAGGATCATGGTGGTAATGGGGATGTAGACCTTCATCCCGGGCCGGTCGATGATGATGTCTCCGGGAAGTCGGCCGATGGGGAGCCTGGCCAGCCACGGCCAGAAGAGGCCCGCCAGAACGATTGCAATGCCGATGATGATCAGTGCCTTCTGCATGTGCGAAATCAGATTCCGTAATAGTCGCGGTACCACTCCACAAAGCGGCGGATGCCGGTTTCAATGGGCGTTACCGGCTTAAATCCCACGGCATCGTATAAATCATCGATATCGGCGCACGTGGCGGGAACGTCCCCGGGCTGCAGATCCAGGAACTCCTTTTGCGCCGCCTGTCCCAGGACCTCTTCGAGCGCCTCGATAAATCGCATCAACTGCTCGGGGCGGTTGTTGCCGATGTTGTAGATGCGGTAAGGGACATACGAAGTGCCCGGATCCGGATCATCGCCGGACCACTGCGGATCCGGATCCGGGTGTTTGGCCATGACCCGCACCACGCCCTCGATAATATCGTCGATATACGTAAAATCCCGCTTCATTTTGCCGTGGTTAAATACCTGGATGGGCTCGTTGTTCAAAATGGCCCGGGTAAACAGGAAAAGCGCCATGTCCGGCCGCCCCCAGGGCCCGTAAACCGTGAAAAACCGCAGCCCGGTGCAGGGCAGGCCGTAGAGATGACTGTAGGTGTGGGCCAGCAGCTCGTTTGACTTCTTGCTGGCCGCATACAGGGATACCGGATGATCCACGTTGTCATGCACGGAAAACGGCATTTTCGTGTTTGCACCGTAAACCGAGCTCGAAGAGGCAAACACCAGGTGACCGACCGAGTGGTGCCGGCAGCATTCCAGCAGGTTGACAAACCCCACCAGGTTGGCCTCCACATAGGCGTGCGGGTTTTCCAGGGAATAGCGCACCCCGGCCTGGGCGGCCATGTTGACCACAGTGTCAAATTGCCCGGATTCAAACAGTGCGTTTAGCGAACCCAGATCGCTTAGATCAATTTGCGAAAAAGAAAAATTGGGTTTTTTTTCAAGAATTGCCAGGCGGGCCTTTTTCAGCCCCACGTCATAATAGTCATTGAGGTTGTCCAGGCCCGCAACCGTACATCCTTCATCTGCCAGCCGGGCTGCCAGGTGAAAACCGATAAACCCGGCCGCGCCGGTTACAAGTATCCGTTCCATGGGTAATCTTTCCTTTGGTGTTTACAGGTTTTCAATTATGTCCACCAACAGCCGCACCCCGAAGCCCGTTCCCCCGGGCTGGCAATAGTCACTGCCGCCCGAGGCATAGGCCGGGCCGGCAATGTCGATATGGGCCCAGGGGGTCTTGCCGGTAAACTCCGAGAGAAAAAGGGCCGCGGCAATGGCGCCGGCATAGCGGTTTTTGCCGACGTTTTTGATATCCGCGAAATCGCTTTTTAAAAGCTCGCGGTAATCTTCGGGCATGGGCATGGACCAGCAGCGCTCATGGGTCTTTGCACCGGAGGCAGCAATCTGTTCGGCAAGCGCCGCGTCGGTGGAAAATACACCGGCAATGTTTTCTCCCAGCGCCACCACGCAGGAGCCGGTCAAAGTCGCCATGTCAATGATCACGTCCGGGTTGTACCGGGAAATGGCATAATGCAGGGCATCAGCAAGGATCATGCGCCCCTCTGCGTCGGTGTTTCCGATCTCGACGGTCTTTCCGGAAGCGGTTTTGACGATATCCCCGGGCCTGCAGGCGCTGCCAGACGGCATGTTTTCCACCAGGGGGATAACACCCACCAGCCTTTGTGCGTATCCCGTCCTGGCCGCGGAAATCAGGGCTGCGGCCACGGCAGCGGCTCCGGCCATGTCCTGCTTCATGGACTCCAGGCTGCCTGCGGGCTTGAGGTTGATGCCGCCGGCGTCAAAAGTGACCCCTTTTCCCACCAGCACAACGGTTTTGTCATATTCCCGGGGTCTGTGATCGAGCACCACCATCTGCGGCCGGCTGCTGCTGCCGGAAGACACGGCCATCATGGCGTGCATCCGGTTTTTCTTCAAATCCCCGGCGTCCAGGACCACGGTTTCAAGCGGTTCTTTTTCCGCGGCCTTGGCAATGGAACGGGCAAACCGGGCGGGGCGCTTATCATTGGGCGGCATGCTCACCCAGTCCCTGGCCAGAAGCGTGCCCGTGCACACGAGCTCGGCGTGCTCGGCCAGGCGCCGGGCCTTGCCGGCAAAATCAGCGTCCGCATAAAAAAGGATGGTCTTGATCGGCTTGTGCCGTTTTTCCTTTTTATACAGGTCAAACCGGTAGTTGGCCAGGACCGCGCCTTCCATCAGGGCTTCAGCCGCCGCCTTCCGGTCGATGTTCTCGTTTTTGACTTCCGGGATGCAAAACAGCAACGAGGTCAGGCTCGACTTGAGCACCCGGTTGACCGCCCGACCCGCAGCCTTGCGCAGTTCCTCCCGGTCTGCGGACGCTGCCTTTCCCACGCCCAGGACCAGCACCCGCTTTGCCTTGACGCCCTGGGGTTCGTAAATCAGCAGTTCATCTCCGGATTTACCGGCAAACTCCGGCCAGTCGGGGGCCCGGTCTGCCAGTTCCTGGATCTGGGGATCCAGGTATGCGGCCTGGTCTTCACAGGCAACCAGTACCAGGATGTCGGCCTTGATCCCGGCCGGGTGATCGGTTCGTATTTTTATCAACATTGCCTCCAAATGATAAATCCGAAGCTCGAAATCCGAAATTCGAAACAAATCCGAATTACCAAAACTCAAATTACCCAAACAAAATTCACGAGGGGAATATTACCCGTTTTGAAAATTATGATTTCTGTAATTCGAATTTGTCTCGGATTTCGATATTCGGATTTCGAATTTTATTAACGCACTGCTTCAGGATTATCCTACAGCCCCCGTTCCTTTTGTATTTCCTCGTATGCTTCCTGGATTTCCCGGAACTTGTCATGGGCAAAGTTGACAAATTCCTCTGGCAGCCCCTTTGAAGCAATGGTATCCGGGTGATAATCCCGCACCAGTTTCCGGTACTGCTTCTTGATGGTTTCGTTGTCATCTTCTGGACTGCATCCAAGCACGGAATAATAATCCTCTGATACAGACACGTATCCGGACTTCATGCTCTGATAATCTGAATCCGGAATCTGGAAAATCCGGACCGCCTTTTTGATCAGCGCCTCTTCGCTTTGGTCCATTTTCCCGTCTGCCACCGATACCCGCAGCAGGATGTCGATCATCAGTTCCAGGAGCTCCGGGCGATTGTGAAACTGCTGATAAAACTGGGCGGCAAATTCCTCGAACTGCTGGGGCGCGTGCAGGGCGGTATTGAATATTTTTTCCGCCATCTGACGGCTTTCGGCATTCAACCCCAGGTCCGCGGTCATGAACCTGCGGATGGAGGCCACCTCCTCGTCTGTAACCTCGCCGTCCACCCGGGCCAGCTTTGCCAGCATGGAAAACGCGGCCACGAAGAAGGTCAGCTGCGACCGCCCATGCTCCGACATCTGCCCTGCATTCGGCAGCACGCGCTGCTGCTTATTACTGCTGTCTGTATCCATCAGGTGCCCCAGAGATGCCCCGGCAATAGCGCCCAGCGGCCCGCCAAGCGCCAGACCGATGGTGCCGCCCACCATTTTTCCCAGCCAACCCATTTCTTATGTCTCTCCCTGCGTTTTGTCCTTAATGTCGCCTGCACCGATCAATGTCCGGCGAAGCCGGTCCAGCGCAGTTTCGGCAAAAATTCGCTTGTTTGCCAACCGGTTTTCAAACGGGAATTCATAGCGCCTGGCAAAGCTGTGGCCCGGCCCGCAAAGACCGATGCACACCATGCCCACGGGTTTTTCCGGGCTCCCGCCGCCCGGCCCGGCAATGCCGCTGACCGAAAGCCCGTAATCCGCCCCTGCAACCCGGCGCACACCTTCTGCCATTTCCCGGGCGGTTTCCTCTGAAACCGCGCCATGGGATTCGAGCGTATCCGGAGATACGCCCAGCAGGTTGATTTTTGCCGCATTTGCATAGGTTACCGCGGAAACCCTGAAATAATCAGAACTTCCGGCCACGTTGGTCACCCGGTGGGCGATCAGCCCGCCGGTGCAGCTTTCAGCCAGCGCCAGGGTTGCGCAATGCGCTGTTAACAGGCCCCCGACCACTTCCTCCATGGTCTGCCCGGATTCGGAAAACACATACGCACCAACCCGCTCGCGCACTTCGGCTGCGGCTTTTTCAATCCGGGCTTCCATGCCCTCCGGGTCCGGCCCCTGGGCGACGAGCTTAACGTGGATTACCGGAAATTCTGCCAGCATGCCAAGTTTTACATCGCCCAGGCTATCTGTCAAGCGGGCAAGCCGCTCGTTTACATGGGCTTCAGGCAGCCCGAACAGTGACAGGCGCTTTTCCCGGTAAAACCCCTGGGTTTTATCGTCCGCGCACTGCGCCTGGAGTTCGACAATCACGTTATCACCCATCATGCGCCGCATTTCAAAGGGCACCCCGGGCAGGAAATAAAACCGGCATCCGCCCATGACCATGGTAAAGCCCGGGGCCGTGCCAACCGGGTTTAATATGGGCCGGGCCGAGGCCGGCATCTCGGCCTGCCTGGCGTCTGAATCCGAAAGCGGCCGGCCGAAGCGCTTGAAAAATTCCTCAATATAGGCTCTTGCCGTGGAATTGGCTTGCAGTTCCTCCCCCGCGGTACGGGCTGCGGCCATGGCCGTGATGTCGTCCACCGTCGGGCCCAGCCCGCCGGTGACCACGGCAACATCGGCACGATCGGCGCTTTCGCGCAGCACCGCTGTGAGGCGCTCCAGGTCGTCGCCCACGCAAACATGGCGCCCCACGGGTATGCCGATTTCATACAGCCGGGCGGCAATATAGGCGGCATTGGAATCCGCCACCGCCCCGGTTAACACCTCGTCTCCGGTGGATACGATTTCCGCGATCATTTTCCGCAAACCCCTGCCTGGTTGATCCGTTGTTTTTACAGGAGTCATACCGAAATGTGGTTTCAAACACAATTGAAAAACCATGCCGCCGGCAGATCAAATTTCTGCTTGACAAATGCGGATAAAAACTTTTATTTAAAGTACGTTATTTTCGTTAACAGGCCAAAGAGCCGGATTTGAGAGCACGGCACAAATGACACATCACATATTGCAGGCAATCAGCCCGAACAAAAACTGGTGGTGGCGGATCTCCATATCGGGGTCTGCCTTCGGACCAGTTTGAGCAAACCATAGCGCAAGCAAAAGACCGAGGCGGCCCCCGGCCCCCCGGTCTTTTTTGTTTTGCATTGATACACTCCAAAAAGGCCGCGGGGCTTCCCCGCGGCCTTTTTTATGGAAACGGCACAAAAACAGAAAAACCGGCAAATATGCACCCAAACAACAGGAAAGGAGCCCGGCGCATGCTGCTGCGACAATTTCCGGACAAAGCCGCTTTTGCCGAATACTACCCAAACCATAACGTGGTGCCGGTCTGCCGCGAAATCCTGGCGGACATGGAAACTCCGGTATCGGTGCTCAAGAAATTATACACCCGCAATTCCCCGGCGTTTCTGCTGGAAAGCGTGGAAGGCGGGGAGCGCTGGGGCCGCTACAGCTTCCTGAGCACCTCGGCCCGCACCCGGGTCCGGGTGTTTGCAGATACCGTGGAAATGGAGACCAACGGCCGAAAAGAGCAGATCCCCCACCAGGGCGACCCCCTGCCGGTGCTGCGGGACCTGATGGCGCGCTACACCCCGACCGTGCTGCCCGGCCTTCCCCGGTTCTGGGGCGGGCTCGTGGGGTATTTCGCGTATGAAACGGTCAGCTTTTTCGAGGTCATTGAAAACCGGTTGCCCGCTGACCGTCCCCTGGCGGACTTCATGATCCCGGATGAAATGCTGATTTTTGACAATATTAAAAACACCCTGATGATGGTGGCCATTGCCTTTAAAGACGATCATGCCGAGGCAGCCGCAGCATACGATGCAGCGGAAGCAAAAATCAAGTGCCTGCAAAAGTCGGTGCGGGAAAAAAGTGCCCGGCCCTATCCCGAAACGCAGACGGGCGAAGGCATCTCCCTCACCCCGGTCCATGATGCGGCCCTGTACAAGAAACACGTGGAAACCGCCAAGGCCCGCATCCGGCAAGGAGAAATCATCCAGGCCGTGATTTCTCAGCCGTTTTGCGCAAACCGCGTCCCGGCCGATCCCACGGCCCTCTACCGGGCCCAGCGCTATATCAACCCGTCGCCCTACATGTTTTTCATGCATATCGATGACACGGTGCTGGTGGGCTCCTCGCCCGAGACCATGGTTCGCCTGGAAAACAACATTGCCACGCTCCGGCCCATTGCCGGCACACGCCCGCGGGGGGCAACCGAGCAGGAAGACCGGGCCCTGGCAGACGAAATGCTGCAGGACGAAAAGGAGCGGGCAGAACACCTCATGCTCGTGGACCTGGGCAGAAACGACCTGGGCCGGGTAGCGGAAACCGGCACCGTGCAGGTAACAGACCTGATGATCGTGGAGCGCTATTCCCATGTCATGCACCTGGTCTCCAATATCACCTGCGATCTGCTGGAAAACTGCGATGCCTGGGACCTGCTGGCCGCCACATTTCCGGCCGGCACCCTGAGCGGAGCACCAAAGGTCCGGGCCATGGAAATCATCTCCGAGCTCGAATCCGAGCCCCGGGGCCCTTACGGCGGGGCCGTGGGTTATATCTCGTTTCACGGCAACATGGACCTGGCCATTACCATCCGCACCGCCTGCATCCAGGACGGAAACCTCGTGGTGCGGGCAGGCGCAGGCATCGTGGCGGACTCGGCCCCGGAAGCCGAATACACGGAAACCGTGAACAAGGCCGCGGCCATCGGCCGGGCCCTGGAACTCATGGAACATCAACTGCAGTAAGGAGCGGACATGATATTTGTGATCGACAACTACGACTCCTTTACCTATAACCTGGTGCAATATTTGCGGCAGCTCGAAGCCGAAGTCCGCGTGTGCAGAAACGATGCCTTTGACATCGGCACACTGGATACCGGCGGATTTTCCGGCATCGTGATCTCCCCCGGACCCGGGGTACCGCAGAAAGCCGGGCATTCCGTGGAAGTAATCCGGCGGTTTTCCGGAAAAATTCCCATCCTGGGGGTCTGCCTGGGACACCAGGCAATTGCGCACGCATTCGGCGGCCGGATCGGACCGGCCAAAAAGCTCATGCACGGCAAGGTTTCCACTGTGACCGCGGACGGAAAAACCATATTCTCGCGCATGAACAAGCCGTTTGCCGCCATGCGCTATCATTCCCTGGCCGTGGACCGCCAGGGTCTGCCCGAATGCCTGGAGATCAGCGCGGAAAACGAAGACGGCGAAATCATGGGGCTCCGGCATTGCCAGCACCCCACCGAGGGCATCCAGTTTCACCCGGAATCGATCATGACGCCGGTGGGCAAACGGATTCTGAGAAACTTTTTGAAGTTATGCGAATACAACGCTCCGATAGATGCTTAAAAAAAGAACAAACAGAAATCCGAAATTCGCGCGCCAGCATCCCATAGGGATAAACAATATCGAATCACCGAAATTGAAATGATCAAAACGAGCGAACCGGTCGTTGTACAGGTTTTGAAAATTGGGTATTCGAGTTTCATATTTGTTTCGGATTTCGTGCTTCGGATTTCGAATTTATGGCATGCTTATTATGATATTCCTTGTCCAGCCAGAGGAGTTGATCATTTCACTTTGAACCATACAGGAGAACCGAAATGTTTCGCGAACTGCTAAACAAGATTTGCCGGCGCCAGGACCTGACCGAGGCGGAAGCCGCGGCCATGCTCGGTGAAATTTTTTCCGGAAACACCACGGACGCCCAGGTGGGCGCGTTCATGGCCGCACTTGCCACCAAGGGCGAAACTTATGCCGAGCTTGCCGGCGCAGCCCGGGCCATGCGCAAAAAGGCCGTCCGGATCGAAACCGCGGCCGGCGACGTGATTGACACCTGCGGCACGGGCGGGGATGCGGCCGGCACCTTTAACATCTCCACTGTCACCGCTTTTGTGGCGGCCGGATGCGGGGTCACCGTGGCCAAGCACGGCAACCGCTCGGTTTCCAGCCAGTGCGGCAGCGCGGATTTGCTCGAGGCACTGGGGATCAACCTGGACCTGGATCCGGAACTCGTGGAGGAAGCCATTGCCGAAATCGGGATCGGATTCCTGTTTGCCCCCCGGTACCACGGAGCCATGAAGTATGCGGCAAACCCCAGAAAAGAGGTGGGCCTGCGAAGCATCTTCAACATGCTCGGCCCGCTGACCAACCCGGCTGCTGCCAATTGCCAGCTGCTGGGCGTATTTGCCCCCCAGCTCACGGAAATGTTTGCCAAGGCTTTAAGCCAGCTCGGCACAAAACGGGCCCTGGTGGTACACGGCCATGACGGGTTGGACGAAATCTCGGTGTGCGCGCCCACCCGCGTATGCGAACTGCGGGACCGGCAGATTACCACGTATGACATTTCACCCGAAACCTTTTTCGCCCGCCTGGCAGGTCCCGAGGAAATCCGGGGCGGCAATGCGGCGGAAAATGCAGAAATCACCCGCAGCATCCTGGCCGGAGAAAAAGGGGCCAAGCGCGATATCGTGCTCATCAATGCCGCAGCCGCCCTGATGGCCGCAGGCCGGGTGGAGAAAATCGGCCAGGGAATCGAGATGGCGGAATCAGCCATTGACACGGGCGCTGCCGCGGATAAACTGGAATCCCTGATCGCCTTTACCCGGGAGAATGCATAAACATATGGCCGAAGATATCCTGACAAAAATCGTGGCGCACAAAAAAGACGAAATCCGCGCCGCCCGGCAGCAAACCCCGGTTTCCGACCTGGAAGCCGCAGCCCGGGCAAGAAGCGATTTCCGCTCTTTTCGCGCGGCAATGGAAAACCCGGGTCAGGTCAACATTATCGCCGAGATTAAGCGGGCCTCGCCTTCAAAGGGCGATATCTGTCCCGGGCTCGATCCGGCCCGGCATGCCGCAGCTTATGAACGCGGCGGCGCAGCCGCCCTTTCCGTGCTCACGGATGCGGCCTTTTTCAAGGGAAGCCTGGCGGACCTGGAAGCCGCCCGCCGGGCAACAGGACTGCCGGTTCTGCGCAAGGACTTCATCATCTCGGATTACCAGGTATATGAAGCCGCCGCACGCGGGGCGGATGCCGTGCTGCTGATCGTGCGCATCCTGTCAGAATCCCGGCTTGCCGAACTGCTGGACCTGTGCGCGGATCTGGACATCGACGCCCTGGTGGAAGTCCACACCCCGGCGGACCTGGAAATCGCGGCCGGAACCGGGGCCGTGCTCATCGGGATCAACAATCGGAACCTGGCATCCTTTGACACGGACATCCAAAACGCCATGGACCTGGCCGCAGCCCTTGGCCCTCACCAGATTCCGATCGCAGCCAGCGGCATTGCTTCGCGCGCGGACATCGAGCAGAACCTGGCAGCCGGAATCCGCAACTTTCTTGTCGGCGAAAGCCTGGTCCGGGCACAGGACCCGGAAACTTTTTTAACACGCCTGAAAAACGGGTAGACTGTTTATGTATACAGGAGAAACCTTACACCGGCATCACGAACGCATCCAGGTCAAGATCTGCGGCATCACCGCGGCAGAAGACGCCATGGCATGCACCGCCTGGGGAGTTGATGCCATCGGCCTGGTGTTTTATCCCAAAAGCCCCAGGTATGTCACCCCGGCCCATGCCGCGGACATCACCGGTGTTCTGCCGCCGCACATCGCCCGGGTGGGCGTTTTTGTCAACGAATCCGAGGAAACGATCATGGCGGCGGCCTACCAGTGCCGGCTGCACGCCGTGCAGCTCCACGGCGCAGAACCCCCGGAGCTGGCCCGGCGGCTCATGGAACAGGGCCTGATTGTAATCAAGTGCCTGTATGTAAACGGCCGGCCGGCAATTTCAGAGGCATCGCAATACCATGTTTCGGCTTTTCTGGTGGAATGTTCCGCCGGAAAGCTGCCCGGCGGCAATGCCATGGCCTGGGACTGGTCTGCGGCCCGGGGCTTTAATGAACATTATCCCACTATCATCGCGGGCGGGCTCAGCCCGAAAAACGTGGCCGAAGCAATTGCAGCTGCGCGCCCGGATGCCGTGGATGTGAGCTCGGGCGTGGAATCCGCCCCGGGCAGAAAGGATACAAGACGGGTGCGGGATTTTGTTTATGCCGTGCGCCTGTCTGAAATTTCAAATCCAACAAGGAGAATTTTCTGATGTCTGATTTTCAAGCCAGGCAATATTCAGCATCCGGCAAATCCATAACCGAATATCCGGATGAAAAAGGCCATTTCGGACCCTACGGCGGCCGGTACGTAGCCGAGACCCTGATGCCGGCCCTGCTGGAACTCGATGCAGCCTACCGGAAGTACGTCCGAACTGCCGGGTTTCAAAAGGAGCTCTACGGATTGCTCAAGGACTTTGCCGGACGGCCCACCCCGCTTTACCATGCAGAACGGCTGACCCGGAAAATCGGGGGTGCGGCCATCTACCTCAAGCGCGAGGACCTGGTGCACACCGGGGCCCACAAAATCAACAACACCCTGGGCCAGGCGCTTCTGGCCAAATGGATGGGCAAAACCAAGGTGATCGCGGAAACCGGTGCGGGACAGCACGGGGTTGCCACTGCAACGGCTGCGGCGTTTTTCGGCATGGACTGCAAAATCTTCATGGGCACCGAGGACATCCGCCGCCAGGCGCCCAATGTCAACCGCATGGAACTGCTGGGCGCGGATGTCGTGCCCGTGGAATCCGGCGCAGGCACCCTGAAAGACGCCATGAACGAAGCCATGCGCTACTGGGTCTCTGCAGTGCGCGACACCTTTTACGTAATCGGCTCGGTGGCCGGCCCGCACCCGTATCCGGCCATGGTCCGCGATTTCCAGAAGGTAATCGGCGAAGAAACCCGGGACCAGGCTTTGCGCGAAATCGGCAGATTGCCCGATCACCTGGTGGCCTGCGTGGGCGGTGGCAGCAACGCCATGGGCCTGTTTTACCCGTTTGTCAATGATTCCGCGGCCATGACCGGCGTAGAGGCGGCGGGCAAGGGTATTGATACCGGCAAGCACGCGGCCACCCTGTGCGCCGGTTCCCTGGGCGTGCTGCACGGCTCCAAGTCCTACCTGCTCCAGGATAATTACGGGCAGATCAGCGAGGCCCACTCGGTTTCAGCAGGACTGGATTACCCCGGCGTGGGCCCGGAACATGCACTGTTCAAGGACCTTGGCCGTGTAAAATACGTCAGCATCACCGACGCCCAGGCACTGGAGGCCTTTTACGCCCTTTGCCGCACCGAAGGCATTATCCCGGCCCTGGAAAGCTCCCACGCACTGTCAGCCGCCATGCAAATCGCCTCGGACGCGCCGGCCGACCAGATCATAGTGGTCAACCTCTCGGGCCGCGGCGACAAGGACCTGTCCATCGTGGCAGAAGAGCATTAAATGGTGAACCGCGAACCGTAAACCGCAAACCGGAAACCCACAGGAATATTGCATGACACGTATTGCAGAAACATTCAAACGATTGAGGGATAAAGAAGAAAAGGCCCTGGTGGGCTTTGTCACTGCCGGGGACCCGGATATGGAAACCTCCCTGGCTGTGATTTCCGCCATGTGCGAAAACGGCCTGGACGTGCTGGAACTCGGAGTGCCGTTTTCCGATCCCACGGCAGACGGGCCGGTGATCCAGCGCTCCTCGGCCCGGGCCTTAAAAGCCGGCATTCACCTGGCAGACGTACTGGAGATGACCCGGAGAATCCGACAAATCGAGGATGTCCCGATCATCCTGTTTTCCTATTACAACCCGATCATGGCCTACGGGGTGGAAAAATTCCACGAGGACGCGGTTTCCGCCGGGGCAGACGGCGTGCTGGTGGTGGACCTGCCCCCAGAGGAGTCAGAAGAGCTTACCGGTGAATGGAACGATGATGCATTCAGCCTGATCCGCCTGGTGGCGCCCACCACGCCCGAAGACCGCATGCGCATGATCGCGCACAACGCCTCGGGATTTCTCTACATGGTATCCATGACCGGGGTGACCGGTTCGGGCGGGCTGGATACCTCGGAAATCGGGAACTTCGTGCAAAAGCTCAAGCAGGCAACCGACCTGCCGGTATGCGTGGGCTTTGGCATTTCCACGCCTTCAGACGTGTCCGCGGTATCCGCTGTGGCCGACGGCGTGGTCATCGGCAGCGCATTCGAGCGCACCATCGAGGAAAACCCGCAGAACCCGGAGCTTCCCGCAATCATCAGCAAACAGACCGCGGCCTACAAGGCGGCCACCCGCTGAATTTCCTTACAGCCGCCAGAAGTGAAATCCGTTTTCGCGGATGGCGGCCGGATCGAGCACGCCCTTGACATCGAGCAGGCACCCGCCCGGGGCCAGGTGGTGCAGGAAATCTGCCGCAGCCATGGACCGGTACTCCTGGTGGGCCACGGCAATGATCATGGCATCCAGATCCGTGAGATCATCCCAGCCGCACATGGTGATGCCGTAAATGGCGCGGGCGGCCACGGCATCTGCCAGGGAATCATGAATCAGCGGGGTGATGCCGTATGACTGGAACTCGTGAACGATATCGGTCACCCGGGTGTTGCGCAGATCCGCGCAGTCCTCCTTGAAAGTCAGCCCGAGAATGGCCACCCGGGCGTTGATCAGGCTGCGCCCGGCCTTGCACATGAGCTTGACCGCGTTTTCCACCACAAACTTGCCCATGTTGTCATTGATCCGGCGTCCCGCCAGGATGACCTCGGGATGGTAGCCCATGGTTTCGGCCTTGTGTGTCAGGTAGTAGGGATCCACCCCGATGCAGTGCCCGCCCACCAGGCCGGGCTTAAACGGCAGGAAGTTCCACTTGGTGCCTGCCGCAGTAAGCACGTTCTGGGTGTCAATGCCCAGCTTGTTGAATATCACGGCCAGCTCGTTCATCAGGGCGATATTCAAGTCCCGCTGGGTGTTTTCAATGACCTTGGCGGCTTCGGCCTCCCGGATGTTTTCGACCCGGTGTACGCCTGCGGACACAATGGTGCCGTAAAGCCCGGCCAGCAGGTCCAGGGTGGAGCCGTCATCGCCTGCCACCACCTTGACAATCGTGGCAAGCGTGTGCTCCTTGTCCCCGGGATTGATCCGCTCCGGGGAATACCCCACGTGAAAATCCGTTTTCCACGTCATGCCGGAAGTTTCTTCCAGGATGGGCACGCAGATCTCTTCTGTGAGGCCGGGATACACCGTGGATTCGAAAACCACCACCGTGCCGGATTTCATGTATCGGCCCGCGGTCTGCGTGGCCGAGGTAATCGGGCCCAGATCCGGCTGGCGGGCAATGTCAATGGGCGTGGGCGCGGCCACGATGATCACGTCTGCTTCTGCCAGCCGATGCGGATCGGCGGTGTATTCCAGAAGCGCGGCGCTTCTGAGCTCGTCTGCGCCCAGCTCGCCGGTGGGATCCACGCAGTTTTTGTAACTCTCGATAATATCGGTCTTGATGTCATGCCCGATGGTCTTAAAATGCCGGCCGAATGCCACTGCCAGCGGCAGGCCCACATACCCGAGCCCGATCACCCCGATCACCGTATTTTTCATATCCTGCCCTTTCCTGCTTCGTTCCCCATGCTCTGCCTTCAGTCTTCCATCTTCTGCCCTCTGTTTTCCGTCTTCTGTCTTCCGTCCCCTGCCTTCCGCCCACTATTCCTTGTTTCTTGTCTCTGGTTTCCGGTTTCTATATGTATCCCTTATTGCTCAAAAACAGCAGAATCTCCTGGGCCGCCTCAGCCGGGGTCAGATCGGTGGTATCAATGCGCAGTTCCGGGTTGGCCGGCGCCTCGTAAGGATCATCCACCCCGGTAAACCCGGAGATCAGCCCGGCCCGGGCCTTGGCATACATGCCCTTGCGGTCCCGCTTTTCGCACTCATCAATCGGCGTGTTCACGTGCACTTCGATAAATCCCCCGTAGGACTCGATGGTGCGGCGGATTTCCCGGCGCGTGATCTCGTATGGAGCAATGGGCGCGCATATGGCCACGCCGCGGTTTTTCGTGATCTCGCTTGCCACAAACCCGATGCGCAGCACGTTGATGTTGCGGTGCTCCTTGGAAAAGGTGAGCTCGCTGGACAGGTTGCGCCGCACGATATCGCCGTCAAGAAGCGTGACCGGCCGGTCTCCGCGTTCCAGGAACTTCGAGTACAAAACCTTTGCAATGGTGGATTTGCCCGCCCCGGACAGGCCGGTTAAAAACACGGTAAACCCCTGTCGCTCCGGCGGCGGATAAGCACGCTGGAGTTCCTCGACCACTTCCGGAAACGTGGCCCATTCCGGGATCTTGCGGCCCTCCCGGATTCTTCGCCGGATATCCGAGCCAGACAGGGAAATGGTTTCCATGCCCTCCGGAACCCGGTCCTTGCTGCGGTATTCGTCTTCAAACGGCAGATAGACCATTTCTTCAAACGGCATGATTTCAACGCCGATTTCCGCGCTGAACTCGCCAGCCTTCTGCCGGGAGCGCTCGGAGGGGTAAAACAGGCCTCCGTTTCTGTCCTTTCCCGGGCTGGCATGGTCGTGGCCCACGATAAAGTGGGTGCACCCGTAGTTTCTGGCGATAATGGTATCCAGCAGCGCATCCCTGGGACCTGAAAGGCGCATGGCAAGAGGCAGCAGTGTCATGACCTGGGTATCCGGGGGGTAATGCTCGGCCACGTGGCGGCAGCAACGCACCCGGATGAAATGGTCAAAATCCCCGGGCCGGGTCATGCCCACCACCGGCATGATCAGCAGGTTGGCCCGGGCCTGGCGCATGGCCTTGATGGTCATTTCAAACTGGGGCCGGTGGATGGGGTTTCTGGTCTGAAATCCAACCACCCGCTGCCAGCCCAGCTTTTCATATGCCTGCCGCACTTCGGCCGGGTAGAGGCGCATCTGCTTGAAATCAAAATGAATGGGCAGGCTGATGACCTCGATGGCGCCGCCGATATAGTAGTCTCCGGACTTGTTGAACAGATAGTCCACGCCCGGATGGCTCGTGTCCGTGGTGCCAAAGACCTGCTGCGCCTCTTTTTCGCGCTCCACCGGCCATATGTCCTCGATGTGAATCACGCCCAGCAGAAATCCTTCCGGATCCCGCAGGGCCGCGGACTGTCCGGCCTCCAGGTTCTCGGCGCGCGATGCGGGCACGTCCAGGCAGATGGGCACGGGCCAGAGCACCCCGTTTTGCAGGCGCATCCGGTCGAGCACGGATTCATAGTCCGAACGCACCATAAACCCCTGCAGCGGAGAAAACCCGCCTGTTGCCAGCACCTCCAGGTCGCACATGTTGCGCTCGGACAAGGAGATGTCCGGCAGGTTCATGGTGATTTCCTTTAACAGCTCGGCCCGGTCTTCATCCACCATCAGGTTGACCAGGGCGCCGCCGTGGGCATCCGTATGCGTATCTGTCATATTACAATATCCTCATATCCGGGGTCAGATTTCAAATCTGACCCCTCAGCCCACCGCATTGCTCACAATAAACCATGGATTTTTCAGATCCTCCTTGTTATACCGCAGCGGCTTTCCGCTTTCGTATTCCAGCACGCTCCCGCCGGCCATTTCCACCACTGCCTGGCCCGCGGCCGTATCCCATTCCATGGTCGGGCCGGTGCGCGGATACAGATCCGCCCTGCCCTCTGCCACCAGGCAGAACTTCAGCGAGCTGCCCGCGGAAATAAAATCCACTTCCCCGTGCTCCTTGCGCTTTTTTTCCACAAACGCCTCGAGTTCCGCCGAGGCATGCGACCGGCTTCCCATGATTGTATAGGGGCGGTTGCCGGGACTTGTCAAAGGCAGCTTTTGCGCTGCAGACACAAGGCCCTGGACGGTTTTCTCCTGCAGACCATTGATACTCTCGCCTTCTGTCCTATAGGACCCGATATCATGTGCGGCAAAATAGAGCCGGTCCTTTACCGGCACGAAAACCACGCCCATCACCGGCGTGTCTCCGGCAACCAGTGCGATATTGATGGTGAACTCCCCGTTTTTCTTGACAAACTCCTTGGTCCCGTCCAGCGGATCCACGATCCACAGATGCTGCCACCACCTGCGTTCTTCATAGGCAATGTCCCGTCCTTCCTCGCTTAACAGGAAAATCCCCGTGTCTGCAAGCCGGGCTGAGATGATGTCATGCGCCCGCCGGTCTGCCAGGGTCAGAGGCGAATGATCTGCTTTTTCCTCCACGTCAAAGTCCTGTTCATATACCTGCAAAGCGGCCGCACCCGCCTCCAGGGCCGCCTGTACCGCAATTGTCAAAAAATCAAGAGCCTGCATTTTACTGCACCTGTTATTCCTTAAAAAAATCGGTTTTCGCCTGCCTTGCGTATTTCTCTGAACTAAACCAAACCGGAAAACGAGTCAATTGGAAAATCCGGCAAATCAGCGCAGCTTCGAAAACAAGCAGCACATGCCCCCCCCCGTTCAAACCGGTCTCACAAAGCCTTTCGGATCAGCCCGACATACCTGCCGATGATTTTCACCTTTTTCCTTTTTGCCCCGGAAAACCGAATGGTTTTATATGCCGGATTGGCTGAATGCAGCTCCAGGGTGCCGGCCCTTTTTTTTACACTTTTCAATGTCGCCTCCGGCAAGATCCCCGCCACCAGCACGGCTGCAATCTGCCCGTCATCCACGTCCGCCCGGGGACGTATTACCGCCAGGTCCCCGTCCAGAATATGAGCCCCTGTCATGGAATCGCCCTTTACCCGCAGGGCAAAGCAGTCCTCGTTTCCGTAAAGCATCGGATCCACGCCAATGCGCTCATCCGGATGATCCCATACATCCAGCGGCTCTCCCGCGGCAATGGTTCCGGCAACCGGCATGCCCTCTTCCGGAAATTCCACCGGCACCCACGAGCGCTTCTTGCCCGCCGCAGACCGGATCACCCCCTTTTCCTCCAGCACCCCCAGAATCCTGTGCACACCAGCCGGCCCGGCCAGCCCCAGTTTTCCGCAGATCTCCCGCACACTCGGAGAATAACCGTGCTCCCGATGATACTTGCAAATCACCCGATATACACTTTCCTGCCGCGGCGTCAGCTCCATAGCATATCCCACGGTTTTTTGGCCCTCTGCACATCCTTTAACTCCCCGAATTCAATTCCAAGGACATTTCGATACAAAAATAAAAGAGCGTTAAAAGCCTGGTTCTGCGTAGAAGCAGCCACTTGCCGGTTAACAGCCAAATGCGTGAGAAAATCGCTTATCTCTTTTTCCCCCATATCCTTGGGGTGCCTTTTGCCATGAAACAGTATAAACTTTCGTATCCAGCCCACATAAGTCTCTTCCGTCCTTATACTGTAGTGCTTTGTACGGATCAGATTTCTGACCTGATCCAAAAGCTTTGGCTGCTCCATGACCCCTCCTGTTGCTTTGATGGAAAGACGTTTTACCCCCCCCAATGAACATTTGTTCATATTGCCATATTCTTATTATATCCCGGATTTCAAATCAAGGAAAAATGTTTGGATATCACCTTAAATAGTGGTATTATGCTCAAAAATTAAAGCATATCCCGATATTCATGCCGAAGGGGTGCTTTATTTTACGCCCCTTCGGACATCTAATCATTGTTGGCCGGCAAAAAGAAGGTTTTGCACTTGACAAAGCCCCTTTCTGGTTTCATAATGGTTTCAAATTGAAAACATTTGGAGGTGTTAATATGGCAACTGTTACGGTAAAGAATATACCTGATGAGCTTTACGAGCGACTTAAGTCAGCCGCCGAAATTAATCGGCGTTCCGTAAATAGCGAGATTATCATGTGCATTGAAAATACTGTTATAAGCCGCCGCATTAATCTTGACGAGGTACTTGAGAATGCTCGCAAGCTCCGCCGATTGACAGCCGGACATCCGATCACCCACGAGGAATTTAACCAGGCAAAATCAGAGGGTCGGCTGTGATTGTAGTTGATACAAA
>JBKHJS010000025.1:0-20729 GCA_046537995.1 Desulfobacterales bacterium | reverse complement strand
AACCTTTCTTTTTTGAAAATACATTACATAAAACCACGAAGATCACGAAGGACACGAAGAAATTCATATTATTGATTTTACGAAACAATACAGACATTGGCAAACGCTATATACGTAGCGCAGCAATTTCCGGTGAATCTTTATCAGGTTGTTGTTATGCTGGTTCAGGCTTATCGGCATCGGGATCGGGCTCGGTATCGACTTCGATCCAGATACCGATACCGATCAAACCGCGAAAAAATCGCAAAAGGAACTTCATATATGCCGTTTCCCGCGGCTTGAAAAATTCACCGGGAATTGCTGTACATAGTGGCGCACCTGCGTGCTCGCCTTTTTCCCGGGCGGACACACAGGTCCGCCCCTACAACCGACGCTTCTTAACCACTTAACACTTAATCACTTAACCACTTAAATGCCTACCGATACGGATTACATGGAAACCGCCCTCGCACTGGCGGAAAAAGGCCGCGGATACACTTCGCCCAACCCCATGGTGGGCGCAGTGATCGTAAAACACGGGCAGATAGTGGGGCAGGGTTGGCACAAGGAGGCGGGCGGCGCCCACGCAGAGGTCAACGCCATTGCCGATGCCGCCGACCGAACCCGGGGCGCGACCATGTATGTCACGCTTGAACCCTGCAACCACCAGGGCCGGACCCCGCCGTGCACCGGGGCGATCCTGAAAGCCGGAATCTCCCGGGTGGTTTGTGCCATGGCCGATCCGAACCCCGAGGTTGCCGGCGGAGGCGCTGCATACCTGGCTGAAAACGGGGTGGACGTGGAAATCGGCACATGCGGGGACCGGGCAAAACGATTGAACGAGTGCTTCATCAAGTACGCAACCACCCGCCGCCCTTTTGTGATGTTGAAATGCGCAGCCACCCTTGACGGCAAAATTGCCACCTCCAGCGGGGATTCCAGGTGGGTTACCGGACAAGCCGCCAGAAAGCACGTGCACCAATTGCGGCACTGGCTGGATGCCATCCTGGTGGGCATACACACGGTCCGGGCCGATGACCCCAGCCTGACCGCGCGCCTGGAAGATAAAACCGGCCGGGACCCGATCCGGATAATACTTGACACGCGGCTTTCCATCCCTGATGATGCCCGCCTGCTGCAGCAGGACTCTTGCGCGGAAACCATTATTGCCGCCGGCGGGCAGGCGGACCCGGAGAAAGCCGCACGCCTGCGGCAAATGGGTGCCCGCGTGCTGCACCTGCCAGCCGGGGACAACGGGGTGGACCTGTCGGCCCTGATGGAAAATTTGGGCGACATGGGTATCACCAGTGTTTTGGTCGAAGGCGGCAGCCGGGTGTCCGGCGCCTTTTTGTCGGCACGGCTGGTGGATAAAATCTGTTTTTTTTATGCGCCCAAAATCCTGGGCGGCGAGGGCATCCCGATTTGCAGCGGCCCCGGGCCCCGGACCATGGCCGAGGCCATGGCCGTAAGCGACGTCCGGATTTCGCATTTTGACGGGGACATCCTGGTTGAAGGTTATATCGAATAAATTCCAAAAGCTTACATGAAAGCCGGGCACATTTTACAAAACATGATTGCCATTTACACTGTCTTTTTGTAAGTTTATTTTTTTATACGTATTTTTAAGAATGGTGTGATCAAAAATGTTTACCGGCATTATTGAAAGCTTGGGAACCATTGCAGATATCCGGCCGGCCGGTGCCGGGCGGCGCCTGGCGATCCGGGCCGGCTTTGAATTAAGCGAATCGCGGATCGGAGACAGCATTGCTGTTAACGGCGCGTGCCTGACCGCCGTGAAAATCTCGGGAGATCGCTTTGAAGTCGACGTCTCCGGGGAAACCGTTGCGCGCAGCACACTGGCAGAGGCGCGATCCGGTGACCGGGTAAACCTGGAACGGGCCCTGCGGCTTTCAGACCGGCTCGACGGTCACCTGGTTTCCGGGCATATTGACGGGACGGCCCGCGTCCATTATAAAAAGGATATGGGCGGCAGCCTTGTCATCGGGTTCCAGGTGTCCCCGGAACTGAGCCGGTACATGATCCCCAAGGGATCGGTGGCGGTCGACGGTATCAGCCTGACCATCAACACCTGCAGCCGGGAGGCGTTCGAAATCACCGTGATTCCGCATACAGCCGAAATCACGACGATCGGCCGGAAAAACCCGGGCGACCGGGTCAATATTGAAACCGATTTAATCGGAAAGTACGTGGAAAAATTCGTCAAGGGGGATGATCCCGACAATTTGGAACCGGGCGGCATAGACCGGGAATTTTTGGCAAAAGCCGGGTTTTTGTAAAATCGGACAAAATTTTCCCCCGCAAATGTTTTTGTCATTAAAACTTTTAGATTTCTGTCAGTTTTTCGGATTTCGAGCTTCGAATTTCGAATTTACAACTAAATACAGCGCACGAAACCATATATCTATCCGCATTGCAGGCGCTTCGTGCGCCGGGAGTTAACGGAGCCATAAAAATGGGACATTTAACAATTGAAGAGGCCATCCAGGAAATCCGGGAGGGCCGGATGGTGATCCTGGTCGACGATGAGGACCGGGAAAACGAGGGAGATCTCACCATGGCGGCCGAGGCGGTCACCCCGGAAGCGATTAATTTTATGGCCAAATACGGCCGGGGGCTGATCTGCCTTTCCCTGACCCCGGAAATCGTCGAGAACCTGGAACTCCCCATGATGGTCCGCCAAAACACCTCGCCCTTTGAAACCGGCTTCACGGTTTCCATCGAGGCCAAGCACGGGGTGACAACCGGCATTTCCGCGGCAGACCGGGCGACCACCATTCAAACGGCTATTGCCGATGGCGCCACCGCCGATGACCTGGTTATGCCCGGCCACGTTTTCCCCCTGCGGGCCCGGCGGGGCGGTGTAATCGTTCGTACCGGTCAGACCGAAGGTTCTATGGATCTGGCCCGGCTTGCAGGCAAGAAGCCGGCCGGTGTCATCTGCGAAATCATGGATGATGACGGCACAATGGCGCGCATGCCTTCCCTGGAAGAGTTCAGCGAACAACACGGCATCGGCATATGCACCATCGCCGATTTGATCGAATACCGCATGCGCACCGAATCCTTTGTGCGCAAGGTTGTGGAAACCACCATTCCCACTTCTTTTGCCGGCGATTTCAAGGTCATGGTTTACGAAAACGACGTGGATGACTTCCAGCACATTGCCCTGGTCAAGGGAGAAATTGACCCGGAGAGCCCTCTGCTTGTGCGGGTTCACTCGGAATGCCTCACCGGGGACATATTCGGCTCCCAGCGCTGCGACTGCGGCGAGCAGCTTCGCAAGGCCATGATGATGATGGAGGAGGAAGGCAACGGGGTGCTGCTCTATGTTCGCCAGGAGGGGCGCGGCATCGGTCTGGTAAACAAGCTCAAGGCGTATGTGCTCCAGGATGAGGGCTACGATACGGTGGAGGCCAACGAAAAGCTGGGATTTAAAGCCGACCTGCGCGACTACGGCATCGGCGCCCAGGTCCTGGCGGATCTCGGCGTTCGGAAAATGCGCCTGATCACCAACAACCCCAAGAAAATCGTGGGGCTGGAGGGCTACGGCTTAAGCGTGACCGATCAGGTCCCGATCCGGACCGAGCCCAACGATTACAACCGGTGCTACCTGGAATGCAAACAGCTCAAGATGGGACACTACCTGAGCATTGATCCGAAAGAAAAATCCAAAACAAAAGGGAAAAAGGCCCATGCCTGAAATCATTGAAGCCAACCTGATTGCCGAGGGCAAACGGTTTGCCATTGTGGTCAGCCGTTTCAACGATTTTATATCAGAAAAGCTCCTTTCCGGCGCCCTGGATGCCCTGCTGCGCAGCGGGGCAAAGGATGCGGATATCGAGGTGATCAAAGTGCCCGGATCCTTCGAGATTCCGCTTGTTGCCAAAAAGCTTGCCCTGCAGGAAAAGCATAATGCCGTAATCTGCCTGGGGGCGGTCATCCGGGGATCCACGCCCCATTTCGAATACGTCAGCGCCGAGGTCTCCAAGGGAATCGCCGCAGCCGGCATGGATACCGGACTGCCGGTCATTTTCGGGGTGATCACCGCAGACACCATTGAACAGGCGATTGAACGGGCCGGAACCAAAGCGGGCAACAAGGGCTGGGATGCCGCGATTTCAGCCGTGGAAATGGCGAATCTGTTCGATCTGATCCATTAACGACATCGGTGTCAATGAGTATTCGCCGCAAATCAAGAGAAATGGCACTGCAAGTCCTTTTCTGCATGGACGTGCTCGACGATGACGAAGACGCGCTGATCGAAGAGCTCTGCTCTTTATTGAAGCCGTCGGAAAGGGTACTGCCTTTCGGACTCGAGCTGGTCAAGGGCGTGGCCGCCTGCAGAGCTGAAATTGACAGCCGCCTAGCCGCGGTATCCAGCAACTGGAAGCTGGCGCGCATGGATTACGTGGACCGCAACATCATTCGGATTGCCGTCTACGAGATGCTTTTCTGCAACAAGGTCCCCGCCAGGGTGGCCATTAACGAGGCCATTGATATCGGCAAAAAATACGGGACGGAAAAATCCGGTGCCTTTATCAACGGCATTCTCGACAACATCCGGCAGCAATACGGCAGCCGGGAACCGGAAGCCGAAAACGTATCCGGAGACGATTAGCGATTCCAGGCATTGACAGTCCCGTAAAAAGTTCAAGATCAAGGCGCGCAAATCCCGGGGAATGCAGCCTACTTTATCGTACGTGAAATTCCGCAGGGATGCAGCGCAACGCAGATATTGGACTTTTTACTTTGCCATCAACATTGAAAGCGGGTTTTGTACGTTTAACCGAAAAAGGAGCGCCTGATGCGAAACAGACAGATCTTCCTGAAACCGGAGGAAATTCCCCGACAATGGTATAATATAATGGCCGACATCAAAATCAACCCCCCGCTGGGCCCGGACGGCAAGCCGATTTCGCCGGATCAGCTCGCCCCGGTATTTCCCATGAACTTAATTGAGCAGGAAGTCAGCACCGAGCGTTGGATCGATATTCCCGACGAAGTCCTCGACGTGCTGTCCATCTGGCATCCCACCCCGCTGGTGCGGGCCTACAACCTGGAAAAGGTCCTGGGTACCCCCGCGAAAATCTATTTCAAAAACGAATCCCTGAGTCCGCCGGGCAGCCACAAGCCCAACACCGCGGTTCCGCAGGCCTATTACAACAAGGCCTTCGGCATCAGGAAAATCACCACGGAGACCGGGGCGGGGCAATGGGGCAGCGCCCTGGCCTTTGCATGCTGCCAGTACGGCATCGAGTGCCGGGTATTCATGGTGCGCATCAGCTTTGACCAGAAGCCATACCGGAAGACCATGATGGCGACCTGGAATGCCAACTGCGTGCCCAGCCCCAGCAATGAAACCAAGGCCGGCAGGGACGCGCTCGAGCAGAACCCAGACACACCCGGCACCCTTGGCATTGCCATCAGCGAAGCCATAGAGGCGGCAGTTGCCGACGAGTCCGGTCAAACCCGCTATTCCCTTGGCAGCGTGCTCAACCACGTAATGCTTCACCAGACCATTATCGGCCTGGAGGCCAAAAAACAACTCGAAAAAGTGGGCGACTACCCGGACGTGGTTATCGGGTGCGCCGGCGGCGGAAGCAATTTCGCGGGGCTGGCCTTCCCGTTTACCCTGGACAAGATCAACGGCCGGCAGATCGACATCCTTCCGGTGGAGCCTGCCGGATGCCCGACTTTGACCCAGGCGCCCTTTGTATACGATCACGGGGATACGGCCAAGTACACCCCGATGCTGCCCATGTACAGCCTAGGCCACACGTTTGTTCCGCCGCCCTTCCACTCCGGGGGGCTCCGTTATCACGGCATGGCGCCCACGGTGAGCCAGTTGGTGAATGAAGGGCTTTTCGAGGCCCGGTCCGTGACCCAGAGCAATGCATACAAGGCCGGCGTTCTGGTGGCACGCACCGAGGGCATCATTCCGGCACCGGAGACCACCCACGCCCTGGCCCTGACCATTGCAGAAGCACAGAAGGCCAAGGAAGAAGGAAAGGAAAAGGTCATCCTGTTTAACTGGAGCGGCCACGGCCTGCTGGACCTGGGCGCATACGAGGCTTACCTTGCCGGCAATATCAAGGACATCGAGCTGTCCCCGGAAGACCTGCACGGCTCGGAAAAAGTATACGCGGATTATCCCAAGCCGCAGCACCTGAAAAGCAGATAAATTATGTCGGATCCGAATATAGATAACATGGAACTCCGGTGTCCGCGTCTGGGCAGCCTTATCCCGTTCCGCTACTGCCTGATCAGCGGAGAGGGGGATTTGCCGTGCATGAAAATCATGGACTGCTGGTGGGAGTTTTTTGACGTGGACGCCTATTTAAAGGAAAATCTTCCGGCAGAAGCCTACAACAAGCTGGTAACAGCCCAACCCCGGTCCAAGGTGGCCACCATCGTGGAAATCGCGGAAGAAGCAAAGAGAAAAAAATAAATCCGGTATTGTTGATCCCTGCGGGATACTTCGCGCAAATTTCAATCTTCGAATTTGTACGGATAAGGAGGTTTAATCTTGATTTTAAAAGGCCTTTCTGTCGGCCCGATCCAGGCCAACTGCTACATACTCGGCTGCGAGCGCACAAAAACGGCAGCGGTGATCGACCCCGGAGACGACGCAGACAAGATCCTTATGAAACTGGCCGAGGACAGCCTGACTGTCAAGTACATCATCAACACGCACGGGCATTTTGATCACGTCGGCGGCAACGCCCAATTGAAGAAAGCTACGGGCGGCGACCTGGTCATTCACCAGGCAGATGCCCCCATGCTGGCAGACCTTGGCAGGGCTGCAGGGGCCTTCGGGCTGTCCGCGGAAAACTCCCCGTCGCCGGATCAGACCGTGGATGACGGAGATATGATCTCTTTTGGCGATATCTCCCTGCAGGTGCTTGCCACACCCGGTCATTCCCCGGGGGGCATCTCCCTGCACACGGACGGCATGGTTTTCGTGGGAGACACCCTGTTTGCCGGCTCCATCGGCAGGACCGATCTGCCGGGCGGCGACTACAATACCCTGATTTCAAGCATCAAGTCCAAGCTGCTGCCGCTGGGAGATGACACAATCGTTTATACGGGACACGGCCCGGAGACCACCATCGGCAGGGAAAAGCGCGCAAACCCGTTTCTTCAGTAAGAAGGGTTTTCATGTTCCGGATGGGCGCTATCTAGAAGGCTCCGAGCTGGCACGGCTTGATCTTGACGTCCAGGGTTTCGCAGGCCCCGCTGACATCCATTTTCCGGATTCCCAAAAGCCCGGCAACCGCAAAGGCCGCCCGGCACGGCAGGCGTCCGTCTTCCAGGCGCCCGGCAATGGCCTGCCGCAGTTCATCGGACACGGACTTGCGGGGTTTGACGATCTTTTTTTCCGGCGCGTACCCGAATAGCCCCAGCTGGCATTTGACCAGCCGGATCTGCAATTCATCCGCCCAGGCGCCGATTGTTGCCGGGTAGGTCCCGAGTTCTTCTGCCAGGGCAAAGGCCACGGCACACGGCAGTTCCCCGTCGGGTGCCCGTTCGGCCATACGCTGCCTGATCCGGGGATCGTTGCTTTCCATATGTATCTGCCTCCATTGCCGCTGTTGTGTGGACAGTCCATCCCAGTATCACGAAGATCCCGCGTTTTGTCAATTTTTACAGAACCTGTGCAGCTGTTTTAAGCAGAAGAGAAGAAAAGAAAAGACTCGTCCAGGATTTTCGCAGGGGCGGACGGCGGGTATAATTTGTTCGAATGCTGACCGCTGCCGCGCTCAATGCATCTCACAAATCATCCCCGCCGTCCGCCCCTGATCATACCCTTCGAGAGTTTTCCCCATCGAATTCCGGAAATCTTCAAAAACCACGGCGTAGAGGTGAACCTGTGTTTTCACCCGGATATACCGGTATCAATGTTTGCAGGATCCGTCAGGGTTTTCTCGTGCGGAGATTGGCGGGGCTGCCGCATGGCGCATCAAAAAAATATCAGAATTGAAAGGCTTTGCGCCAACCGCCTTTCTTTTGACTTGAACATCAGACCCCCCTTTGTTAGTTATTAATGAATATGCAGGCGCTTACACCTCTGCAACTTCGCAGGGTCGTATGATTCAATATTTTCCAGGAATTCGTGATGCCGTTATCCATAAAACGTCGGAAAACCCGGCAAATCCACGTAGGGTCCGTGCCCGTCGGGGCAGACGCCCCGATTGCCGTACAGTCCATGACCAATACCCCTACTGCGGACGTGGATGCCACTGTTTCCCAGATTCTGCGCCTGGAGGCGGCAGGCTGCGAAATCATCCGGGTGGCCGTGCCGGACGCGGAGGCTGCGCATGCCATTGCAGCCATTCAAAAACAGATCCGAATCCCCCTGATCGCGGACATTCACTTCGACCACCGGCTGGCCATTGCCGCTGCAGAGGCCGGGGCAGACGGCCTGCGGATCAACCCCGGCAACATCGGCTCCAAAAACAAGGTCCGGGAAATAGTTCGGGCGGCGAGTGACCACGATATTGCCATCCGCATCGGTGTAAATTCCGGATCTCTGGACCGGGATCTGCGGGAAAAATACGGCGGTGTCGAAACCCCGGCCCTGGTTGAAAGCGCCCTGCTGCAGATCGCCGACCTGGCGGACATGGATTTTCACGAAATCAAGGTGGCTATAAAGTCTTCGGACGTGCTGCAGACGATCGAGGCCTATCGCCTGCTTTCCCGAAAAACCGATGTGCCCCTGCACGTCGGGATTACCGAGGCCGGCGGTCTGTATTCCGGGATCGTCAAGTCCGCCGTTGGCATCGGTGCGGTTTTGCTCGACGGCATCGGCGATACCCTGCGCGTGTCACTGACCCGGGATCCGGCCGAGGAAGTGCGGGTGGGATATGAAATCTTAAAAGCTCTTGACATTCGCCGCCGCGGGCCGGAAATTATCTCGTGCCCCACCTGCGGGCGATGCAGGATCGACTTGTTTTCAATCTCAGAGACCGTGGAAAAGGCCCTTTTAACCAGCCGCAGCCCGATTAAGGTCGCGATCATGGGATGCTCGGTCAACGGCCCGGGCGAGGCCCGGCAGGCGGATGTCGGCGTTGCCGGCGGCGATGGCACGGGCGTGCTGTTTAAAAAGGGGAAGGTCGTCAAGAAGTTTCACGAAAACCGGCTGGCAGAAGAACTGCTGGCGGCGATTGAAGCAATGGAAAAAGAAAGTGGTTAGGTGGTTAAGGAAAAATAAATCTTTTTTATCTTAACACTTAATCACTTAACCACTTAAACACTTAACACTGCCTGTAAAAAAGACTTTTTACAGGCTGATCAACTTTGAATACTGGAAATTTGAGGTTACGCTGATGGCAAAAAAGGACGAAACCGCAATCCGCCCCACCCGGGCGGAAAATTATCCGGAATGGTATCAGCAGGTAATCCGGGGCTCGGATCTGGCCGAACTTTCCCCGGTCAGGGGATGCATGGTGATCAAGCCATGGGGATATGCCCTGTGGGAGAACATCTCGCGCGCCCTGGATGACATGTTCAAGGCCACAGGCGTGAAAAATGCCTATTTCCCGCTTTTTATCCCGGTCAACTTCCTGGAGAAAGAAGCCCGGCATGTCGAGGGGTTTGCCAAGGAATGCGCCGTTGTCACGCATCACAAGCTGGAAAAGGACCCGCAAGGCAAACTGGTGCCTGCCGGGAAGCTAAACGAGCCCCTGATCGTGCGCCCCACCTCGGAAACCATTATCGGAGACGCCTTTTCCAGGTGGGTCAGAAGCTACCGGGATCTGCCGGTGCTCATTAACCAGTGGGCAAACGTGGTGCGCTGGGAGATGCGCACCCGGATTTTCCTGCGCACCAGCGAATTTTTGTGGCAGGAGGGTCACACCGTGCATGCCACGCGCCAGGAAGCCATTGACCGCACCTACATGATGCTTAACGTATATATACGGATGGCCGAAGAATACCTGGCCATGCCGGTGATTACAGGAGAGAAATCAGCAGCGGAAAAATTTCCCGGCGCCGAGATGACCACCTGTATCGAGGCGATGATGCAGGATCGAAAAGCTTTGCAGGCCGGCACTTCCCATTTTCTGGGTCAGAACTTTGCCAAGGCTTCCGGGATTCGATTTCAATCCGCCATGGAAACCGAGGAATTCGGCTGGACGACCTCCTGGGGGGTTTCCACCCGCCTGATCGGCGGACTGATCATGACCCACAGCGATGACAACGGCATTGTCCTTCCGCCCCGGGTGGCTTCCTCCCACGTGGTGCTTTTGCCGATTCTCAAAAACGTCGATGAGAATGAAAAGGTGATGGCCTTTACTCGGGAACTTGCTGATAAACTGCGGCGCAAAAACTACCATGGCACCCCCGTTCGCGTGGAAATCGACGACCGCAATATCGGGGGCGCGCGGAACTGGGAATGGATCAAAATGGGCATCCCCCTGCGTGTGGAAATCGGTCCCAAGGACATCGCCAAGGATTCGGTCTACGTTTCCAGGCGCGACAAGGACCGAAAAGACAGCGTATCCATGCAGAAAGACGCGTTCGTGGACGAAATTGACACCATACTCGACGAGATGCAATCCCGGCTCTATGAAAAAGCACTGGCGTTTCAGCGGGAGCATACCCGGGACATTGACGAAAAGGGCGAATTCGATGCGTTTTTTACCCCGGCCGATGCGCAGCGGCCCGAAATCCACGGCGGTTTCGCCCGGTCTCCCTGGTGCGGAAGCACCGAGTGCGAGCTGGCCATCAAGGATCGCCTGAATGTGAGCATACGCTGCATACCTTTTGACCGGGAAGCCGACGGCGGCAAATGCATCGAATGCGGGAGACCGGACAAAGGACGCGTCATATTCGCAAAAGCCTATTAACGGGCCCTGGACAAAGCCGGACAGACGAAAACCTAAATTGAGCGATTTTCAAGTTTGTCGCAGATACAAGGAAGATGCAGACTCGCTATAGTCAACTATGCGAGGCTGTATCTGACGCAGTAGATGCGGTAAAATTGAAAATCCCGGAGGGTCCCAAATTTTAACACCTGAAAATAACTTAATTCCTTAAAAAAATATAAAATATTAATCCGTGTAAAAATTTGAAACGCTCAATTTAGGGAAAAATGACCCGAATAACCGATATTCTGGACAAAATTTACGAATATTACCCGGACGCGGACGTCGATATTATCGATCGGGCATACATCTATTCCGCCAGGGTGCATGCCGGACAGATGCGTCTTTCCGGTGAGCCATACCTGTCGCACCCCCTGGAAGTGGCCAGCCTGCTGGCGGACATGCGGCTGGATCCGGTCAGCATCTCCGCCGGGATGCTCCATGACGTTGTGGAGGACACCCACTCCGGCATTGATGAAATCTACAACATTTTCGGCAATGAAATCGCCCATATTGTCGCGGGTGTGACCAAGATCAGCGTGCTTCCGTTCAGCACGGACCAGCAGCGTCACGCGGAAAACATCCGCAAAATGATCCTGGCCATGGCCGATGATATCCGGGTCATTTTAATCAAGCTGGCAGACCGCCTCCATAACATCCGCACCCTGCATTATCACCAGAACCCGGAAAAACAGCGCGCCATCGCCCAGGAAACCCTGGACATCTATGCGCCTATCGCCGCCCGCCTCGGTATATACTGGCTCAAGAACGAACTGGAGGAAAATGCCTTCTACTATGCCAACCCCTCAGAATACCAGCGGATGCAGGACTTGGTGGAGAAAAAGCGGGAAGAGCGGGAAAGGTACGTAACCACGGTCAAAACCCTGATCGAAGAAAAACTTTCCGAAGCTGACATTCCTGCAGAGGTGCTCGGCCGGCACAAGCAGTATTACAGCATATACCAGAAAATGATGTCCCAGAATCTGGAATTCGACGAGATCTACGATATCATCGCATTCCGGATCATCGTGGAAAACGTTGCCCAGTGTTACGCGGCCCTGGGGCACGTCCACGCCCAGTGGAAGCCCATCCCCACCAAGATCAAGGATTACATTGCAGTACCCAAGCCCAACATGTACCAGTCCCTGCATACCACGGTCATCGGGCCTTACGGAGAACGCATGGAGATCCAGATCCGGACCCGGCAAATGGATCACGTGGCCAAATTCGGCATTGCCGCGCACTGGAGCTACAAGGAAGGCAAAACCCAGGGCATTAACACGGAAAACACGTTCGCCTGGATCCACAACCTGGTGGAAAACCAGAAAAATTTCGGAAACCCCGAGGAATTCCTGGAAAACGTCCGCATCGACCTGTTCCCGGACGAGGTCTTCGTGTTCACGCCCCAGGGAGAGGTGAAATCCCTGCCCAAGGGGGCTACGCCGGTGGATTTTGCCTACCTGATCCATACCGAGGTGGGCAACGAGTGTACCGGTGCCAAGGTCAACGGACGCCTGGTGCCCCTGCAGTACGAACTCAGGACCGGGGACAGCGTGGAAATCCTGACAACCAAGGGCCATCAGCCGAGCAAGGACTGGCTCAACTTTGTCAAAACCGTCAAGGCCAAATCCCGTATCCGCCAGTGGATCCGGAAGCAGGAAAAGGAACGGAGCCTGTCGCTGGGGCGGGAATTGTGCGAAAAGGCTTTCCGGAAACACAAGATGAACTTTTCAGCCATGATCCACACCCCGGAGATGGAAAAAGCCGCGGAAGCCTTTAATTTCAAGAGCGTCGACGACCTGATCATCAACGTGGGCATCGGCAAGATCACGCCCCTGCAGATTATCCGCAAGATTGCTCCCCAGACCCAGGAGAAGAAGGAATCCAAGCTGATTGACAGGATCATGCGCCCGCGGGATCGCAAGCGGCAGGAGGACCCCGCCGGCGTATCCGTTCACGGGATGGATGACATTCTGATCCGCTTTGGCAAGTGCTGCAACCCGGTGCCCGGAGATCCCATCACCGGGTATATAACCCACGGCCAGGGTGTTACGGTGCATCGCAGCGGGTGCGTCAATGCACTGAAATTAAACCCGGACCGGCAGATCGACGTGGAATGGAAGACAGCCGAAAACAGCCACTTCCCGGTTTCCCTGAAAATCACCGCCCATGACCGGGTAGGCCTGCTTGCGGAAATCTCCACGGAAATCAGCAAGGCGGAAGCCAACATCCATAACGTCCACCTGGAAAACCGGGAAAACAAGTATATTTACGGGGAGTTTACAATCCTGGTAAAGGACCTGTCGCACTTAAACAAGGTCATGACCCAGCTCAAGAAGATCCCTACCGTCCAGGACGTAAAAAGGACATGAAAGACAAGCCCCTGTCAGGGCGCCTTGACCACCTGCCCGCTTCTGATGCAGCGGGTGCACACGGTGATTTTCTTCACGCTACCGTTCTGAACCGCGCGCACGCGCTGCAGGTTCGGATTGAACCGCCGCTTGGTGACATTGTGCGCATGGCTCACGTTGCTGCCCACCAAGGGCCGTTTACCGCATATATCGCAGATTTTTGACATTTCCGGTGCTCCTGAAAGGTTGAATTTATTAAATATTAGATAAAATCAAAGCGTTATGCCTTTATAAACCGGCCGCCCGTTTTCAAGGCCATTGAAACCTAAATTGAGCGATTTTCAAATTTGCCGGATATACAAGGAAGATGCAGTCTGGCTATAGTGAGCTATGCGAGGCTGCATCTGACGCAGTAGATGCGGTAAAGTTGAAAATCCCGGAGGGTTTCAGATTTTTAAAATAGAAATGGATGTTATCCTCAAAAAATAAATTGCTTTTAAAAATCTGAAACGCTCACTTTAGGTGAAAATGGACATATATGCATAACTTTTCCCGGTTTGTAAAGAGCTTTTTTACTGCCGGGGACCGACCGGAGCCTGCTGAGGCCCGGTTTCCCTGGACTCTGTGGGCCGCACCGCGGGATCCTCCGCTTTGGACTTTTCATCCATTTCCGCCAGAAACTCCCTGCACTGCTTGACGTAGTCTTCGGCTTTCTGCTGGTAGGCCTCCACCTCGGGGTATTTTTCCAGCACGTTTTCAAACCGTTCCAGGGCCGCCTTATAATGTTTGGACTTGTAATAAAACCGGGCGACATAAAATTCATGCCCTGCCATACGCTTCCGGCATTCCCGGATTTTCGGCTCGGCCTTTTCCGCGTATTCGTTGTCCGGAAACCGGGACTGAAGCCGATTAAAGGCTTCAAGTGCATTGCGGGCCGGCACCTGCGTCCGATCGATGCTTTTTAAGCGATCATAATGACACATGCCGCTCTGGTAAATCACATACGGGATCTTATCATCCCCCGGATGCAGGCGTTCATAATGCTGATAGGCAGACAGGGCCTGCTCGTATTCCTCCAGGTGATAATGAGAATCTGCAATCCGCAGCTCCGCGGTTTTGGCATGGGGGCTGTACGGGTACCAGTCCCTGAGGCGTTCATAGCTCTCGATGGCCTTGGCGTATTTTTCCTCCTGGAAATGCTTGTTGCCCTCTTCGGCAAGCTCTGCGGCGGTTTTTTCTTCCTGCTTGCCAAGCCAGGCGCACCCGAAGACGCCAAGCACCAGCGCCAGGCACAGCAGGGCGATGCCGCATGTCTTTATTTTATGTTGCATATCTGACAATCCCGTAAAAAAGGTTTGTGCCGCCTCTGCGGAGTCGGCGGCATCGGCAACGGCTTTCAAATCCGCCCGCTCCTTGTTGTTGCATCAGGAATTGATGAATCGTAAATAGCTGTTTATCCCGTTTGGGCAGTATTTTTGAAGAAAGTAAATCCCTAACCATCTTGGCTGATCGGCGGTGCGAAAAAGGAGTTCCCTCGCTCCAGGAGCCTCTTCGAGCCTCAAATTCAGCTCGGAAACCCGCTTTTATGCACCGCCGTCAGGAAAACAAAGTGCAATTTCGCCAGAGCGCAAAAAAAGGATTTCCTTGGAAGTCCTGAAACCATTATAACCGCCAGGCAATAAAATGATAAGTTTCTGATTTTACTTAAACACTTAAAACTCAACACTGCCTGGAAAAAGACTTTTTACAGGCAGATCAGGAATTTGCCGCGATATAATCGGCCGCCTCGCTGGCTGCAATCGCCGCGTCTCCCACGGCAGTCACCACCTGCCGCAGGGGAGAGATTCTGGCATCCCCGGCCGCATATACGCCCGGCACGGAAGTCTGCATGCGCTCATTGACCCGGATGAACCCCCGTTCATCAAGGTCAACCAGGCCATGTAAAAACTCGGTGGCCGGGCGCACGCCCACCCATATGAAGCATCCGTCCACCGGAATCTCGGTTTCCCGGCCGGTTTTGACGTTTTTGACGGATATGCCCTGCACGCCGGCATCGCCGCCCTTGACTTCCGTCAGGGTTGAATCCCAGAGGATCTCGATTTTTTCATTGGCAAGTGCCCGCTCCTGGAGAATCCGGGTCGCCCGCAGTTGGTCGCGCCGGTGAATCAGGTAAACTTTTTTGGCAAACCGCGTCAGATAAAGGCTTTCCTTGACCGCGGTATCGCCGCCGCCCACGGCCGCGACCACATGATCCTTAAAAAACGGCGCATCACAGGTAGCGCACGTGGAAACCCCCTGTCCGTAATACCGGTCTTCCCCGGGCACCCCGAGTTTCAACGGGGATGCGCCGGTGGCAAGAATCACGGCTTTTGCCGATATCTCGTCTGAGCCGAGCCGGACGGTTTTCATGCCGTTGCCCAGATCCAGCCCGGTAACCTCCTCGGTTGCGATCTCGGCGCCCTGCAGGGTTGCCTGCTCGCTGATCCGCATCACCAGGTCCGCACCGCTGATGCCCTCGGGAAATCCGGGATAATTTTCCACCCAGTCGGTGACCAGGATCTGCCCGCCAGGAGCCGCTTTTTCCAGGACGACCACGGAAAGCCGCGATCTGGCGGCATATATGGCCGCAGTAAGTCCGGCCGGACCCGCCCCGATGATCACCAGGTCATATTCCCTGCGTTCCATTGCCCCCCGCTACATATTGTTGTTTATGGCTTCTTCGAGCTTGGCTTTCTGAACCATACCCACGATCTGTTCCTTCTTTTCGCCGTCCTTGAAGAGAATCAGCGTGGGAATCGCCCGGATGCCAAAGTTGCTGGGGGTAGCAGGATTGTCATCCACGTTGCACTTAACGATCTTGAGTTTTCCTTCGTAATTCTTGCTGAGTTCTTCGAGCACCGGTGCGATCGCCTTGCAGGGGCCGCACCACGGCGCCCAGAAATCCACCAGTACCGGCTGATCCGCTTTCAACACTTCCTGGTCAAATGTATCGTCGCTGATTTCTTTGATTGCTTCGGCCATTTTTCCATCCTTCCTGAAACATTTGCTGTTGTCGGCACTCGCTGTTTCTGCCCGCCTGCGGGGCAACCGGCGAAATGCCGTTTTCGGCCATAACGTACTTGTGTACTACAGCCTGCTTGTCTATGTCAAGATAACCATCTGAACCGGTTTTACAAAACAAAAGTTTTTCCGGGCCGGGTTTCTGAAATTTGCCGCCCGGCCATGGAAAAACAAAATTTATTGACGCAGCGGCATTTATCCTTTAATGTTATGTGTTTAATCAAATTCGGAGAGGACAGGATAATGGTTGAACTCGACTTTGAAAAGGGCGGCGGCCTGCTGCCGGCAATTGTGCAGGATTTTGAAACCGGCGAAGTGCTTATGCTCGCCTACATGAATCCGGCGGCATGGGAGCACACCTTAAATACCGGAAAAGCCACCTATTACAGCCGATCGCGGGACAAGCTGTGGGTCAAGGGCGAGTCCTCCGGACACATCCAGAAGGTCCGGGAAGTCCGGTTTGACTGCGACAGCGACACCATCCTGCTCAGGGTGGAGCAACTGGGCGGGGCTGCCTGCCATAAAGGCTACAGATCATGCTTTTACCGGAAAGTTGAAGACAACAAGGCGGTCATTGCCGAAGACCGGATCTTCGATCCAGACGAGGTGTATAAAAAATGACGGAACCACTGAAGCTCGGCATCCCGAAAGGAAGCCTGCAGAATTCGACAATTGAACTTTTCCGGCGCTCCGGATGGAAAATCAACGTCAACGGACGAAGCTATTTCCCGGATATCAACGACAAGGCAATTGACTGCACCCTGTGCCGGGCCCAGGAGATGTCGGTTTACGTGGAATCGGGCGCCCTGGATGCCGGCCTGACGGGCAAGGACTGGATCGCCGAGAACAGCTCGGATGTCCGCGTGGTCTCGGAACTGGTATACTCCAAGGCCAGCGCCCGGCCTGCGCGCTGGGTCGTGGCGGTGGCCAGCAACTCGCCCGTGCAGAAAATCGAGGACCTGGCCGGCAAAAAAATCGCCACCGAGCTGCTTCAGTACACCCGGCGCTACTTTGCGGAAAAAGGCATTGATGTCACTATAGATTACTCATGGGGGGCCACGGAGGCCAAGGTGGTATCCGGACTGGCGGATGCCGTGGTGGAAATCACGGAAACCGAGAGCACCATCCGGGCCCACGGGCTGCGCGTGATTCACGAGATGATGCAGACCAATACGCAGTTGATCGCCAATCACGCGGCATGGGAGAACCCGGAAAAACGCAAAAAAATCGAACAGCTTTCCCTTTTGTTAAAAGGGGCCCTGGTTGCCGAAAAAATGGTCGGCCTGAAGATGAACGTTCCGGAGTCCGGACTGGACAGGGTCGTTTCCCTGCTGCCGAGTCTTAATGCGCCCACCATTGCCCGGCTTTACCACAGCGACTGGTACTCGGTGGAAACCGTTGTCAGCTCGGACACGGTACGCGACCTGATTCCGGTCTTAATGGAAAACGGCGCCGAAGGCATCATCGAATACCCCCTGAACAAGGTGTTATAGATCAAACTTGATGGCTTTGTAAAAAGCGGTTTATCCTGTTAGGGCGGTATTTTTGCAACAAAGGAAATCCGTAAGCATCTTGGCTGATCGGCGGCGCGAAAAAGGAATTTCCTCGCTCCAGGAGCCTCTGCGAGCCTCAATTTCCGCTCGGAAATCCGCTTTTCCGCACCGCCGTCAGGTCAACGAAATGCAGTTTCGCAGGAGCGCAAAAAAGGATTTCCTTAGAAGTCCTGAACTCGTTATAACCGCCAGGCAATAAAATGATAAGTTTCTGATTTTACTTAAACACTTAATCACTTAAAACTTTTCCCGTGAAAATCAAATCCGCCACATTTGACAAGAGCGCCGCGCGCGCGGACCAGTACCCGCCCGCGGTGCTTCCGGAAATCGCGTTTGCCGGCCGTTCCAATGTGGGCAAGTCAAGCCTGATCAACACGCTGCTCAACCGGAAGCACCTGGTCAAAACCAGCGGGGCGCCCGGGAAAACCCGTCTTATCAATTTCTTTATCATTAATAACGCCTTTTCCTTCGTGGACCTGCCCGGCTACGGCTATGCCCGGGTGCCGGCATCGGAACGAAAGCAATGGGGGGAAATGATCGAGACTTACCTGCGCACCCGGCCGAGTCTCAAAGGCGTTGTCGTGCTCCAGGATATCCGGCGGATGCCCGGCCAGGAAGAAAACGAGCTGCTCGATTTCCTCGCGCATTACAATCTCCCGGCAATCTTTGTGCTCACCAAGGCGGACAAGTTTTCCAATAACAAGCAGGCAACCCAGGCCAGAAAAATCCGGCAGGAAATGGGCCTGGAGTCTGATGAAATCCTGTGCTTTTCGGCAAAATCCCGCCAGGGGGTGGATACGCTCTGGGAGATGATCGCCGGACTGCTCGACCCCGAAACCGCGGGCATCCAAACGAAATGACACAAACCACCGAAAATAAAGAGCAATCCTTTCGATCCGGATTTGCGGTAATTACCGGCGCGCCCAACGTGGGCAAGTCCACCCTTCTTAACCGGATGATCGGGGAGAAAATTTCCATTACCTCTGCCAAGCCGCAGACCACGCGCAACCGGATTGCCGGCATTGCCCACGGTGCCGGATTCCAGATCGTTTTTATCGATACCCCGGGCATCCATAACAGCGAGCGCATTTTTAACCGCAGGATCGTGGACGTGGCCCTGGCTGCCATGGACGAGGGGGACCTGATCCTGGCCATTGCGGATGCTTCCAGCCCGGATCCTGCCTCAGAGGCGCTCATCATGGAAAGACTTCAGAAAAAAGGCGAAACCCCGGCCGTACTTGCTTTAAACAAGGTTGACCTGGTGGAAAAGCCCCGGCTGCTGACACAGATTGATCAGTGGGCAAAAACCGGTGCGTTCACCGAAATCGTGCCGGTTTCTGCAAAAACCGGCATCCAGGTGCCCGAGCTTCTTGCGGCCATGGCCGGGCTCCTGCCGGAGGGTCCTCCGTATTATCCCGAGGATGCCATCACCGACGTGCCGGAGCGGTTTATCGTCGCCGAGATGATCCGGGAGCAGGTTTTTGCCCGCACCGGGGAGGAAATTCCCTATTCCACGGCCGTGACCATCGAAAGCTTTTCCGAGGACGAAGCCGCCGGCCTTGTCCGGATTCATGCGGCCATCCACGTGGAGCGCAATTCCCAGAAGGGCATCATCATCGGCAGGCACGGCCAGATGCTCAAGGCCATCGGAACGGCCGCGCGCGCCGACATCGAGCATCTTTTGGGCGCGCGGGTGATGCTGAAGCTCTTTGTCCGGGTGGAGAAAAACTGGAGCAAAAACCCCAAGGCAATCCGCAAACTCGGCTACTGATGATTCTCTCGTTTCATCCCTGCTACATTGGCGACGAAAACCGGCTGTGCGCCGGGCGCGACCCGGACGAACAGGACCGGGCGCGGATGCGCGCAGCCCGCGCCGTGATTCTGCCGCAGGGCTGCCGGCGTTCTCTTTTCGAAGCGGCCGCGGCCAATTGCGCCCGGGTATTCCCGGACTACCGGGCCCGTTTTGCCTGGCCGGATAAAACCGGCCAGATCCGGCTCTTCCGCCATTGCGGGCTGCCCCATCCGGAAACGGCAGTTTTTGACACGCTTGCGCAATACCGGGACTGCCAGCCGCGCGGGGAACTGCCGGCGGGTTTTGACCCGCCCTTTGTATTCAAGTATAACGGGGCCGGTGAGGGGGATAACGTGTGGCGGGTGGATCACCTGCAGGCCTTTCAACGCTTGCTGTCCATGTCCGAGCAATGGGAAAGCACGGGGCAGTATGGATTTCTGATACAGGAGTATATCGAGACCGGCGGACGCTGCCTGCGGGTGGCGGTCATCGGAGACACGCTCGTATCCTACTGGCGCATTCAGCAGACGCCGGGAAATTTTCGCACAGCCGCCGCCCTGGGCGCGGATATCGATCATCTTGCTTTTCCGGAACTTCAGGCTGCCGGAAAACAGCAGGTGCGCCGTTTGTGCGCGCACACCGGCATCAACCTGGCGGGCGTGGATTTGATCTTTTCAGAGACCCATCCCGGCCGGGGGCCGCTGATGCTGGAGATCAACTATTTTTTCGGCCGCCGGGGGCTCGGCGGATCAGAACGGTTCTACGAGATGCTTTGCCGGGAAATTGACCGCTGGATCACAAAAACGGAGGGGATCCATGTACGTGGCAGATAAAGCCGAAATCCGGAGGGAAAAGGCAAAAGCCCGCGAGCTGCGGGCAAGCCAGTGGTGGAAGCGCAAGTGCGCCAAGGGTGTCTGTCACTACTGCGGCCGGCAGGTGCCGCCCGGGGAACTGACCATGGATCACATCGTGCCGATTGCGCGCGGCGGGAAAAGCACCCGCGGCAACGTGGTCCCGTCCTGCAAGGATTGCAACACCCGGAAAAAAGAGCGTCTGCCCATGGAATGGACGGACTGAGTCTTAATCAAAATTTCCCAGGGGCCGGTCA
>JBKHJS010000154.1:0-5375 GCA_046537995.1 Desulfobacterales bacterium | reverse complement strand
CGCCATACGACCCAATGACGGGCGATACTGGTTTCGCATGAAGGCCGACCAGCAGCTCCCATGGGATGCCATGGCCCACCTGGATCTGGATATTGTCAGTGACCAGGACTATCTCCGGGAATTTTCCGATGGATACATGGGGCATGAACCCACAGCGGACCAATTCGTGTCCGAATTCGGCCGGGATATTGATGATGAAAACGACCCGGTTCGCACCAACCGTTTAAATATCCGGCGGACATGGACCTACCAGAGCCTCAATGCCGATCTGGTGTGGTACGACAATGTCATCAAGCGGCGGCTTTCGGATACAGATAACACGCTTCAGCAGTTACCGCGCATCCGATTCGACTCGCTAAAGCAGTCCCTGTTCCCGGATTATACCGGCAGGATGCTGTTTGGCTCGCTTGGCTCGGAATACACCTATTTTTACCGGCAGGACGGGCTTACCGGCCATCGCGTGGATCTGCACCCCAGGTTCTACCTGCCCATGCGCGCCGGGCCGTACGTAAATTTTGAACCGTCCGTGGGGCTTCGCCAGACCGCTTGGTACGTGGATGCCGAGCGACAGTACTACGGAAACCAACGCGATCGATACCTACACCGGGAACTATATGACATCGAAGCCGATCTCTCAACAGATATCAACGGGGTATTTTCCGTGAACGGCGAGCGGATCAAAAAAATCAAGCACGTGATCATTCCCAGGCTTTTCTACAACTATATCCCGGAGGTGGACCAGTCCGAATACCCGGATTTTGACCAGACCGACCGAATTGACCCGCTAAACCGCCTTGGGCTGTCGTTTACCCATCTTTTCACATCAAAATCCACAATCGCCGATTCTGACAAAGAACCGGACGAATACCGATACAACCGGTTCTGCCGGTTTTTCATCGAGCAGGCATACGACTTCAGGCAGCGTGATGACCCGGAAGCCGCAATTCTGCCCCTGTATGCAGAACTCGACCTGACACCGGCAAACCCGGTAACCCTTCATGCCGACGCGCAATGGAGCCATCAAATCGATGAACTGACATCCGCCAATATTTCCGGGCGCCTGCGTGACCGGCGGGGAGATCGGCTTCACGTGGAATACCGCTACGACCGGGATGCCAACAAAAGCCTTTACCTGTCCCTGGAGACCCCGGTGACAAGACAGTTGAAGCTTTTCGGCCATTTTGAAAGAAACCTTGAAACCGAAACCGATATTGAAAAGGGCATCGGGGCCCGCTGGGAATCCCAGTGCTGGGCCGTGGAAGTGGCCTACCTGGACGAGGAGTCAGACCAAAGCTACATGGCCATGCTTGAATTATACGGCCTGGGCGGCATTGGCGATACCCTGGAACGATAGCCGCCGGTCGGAGAATCGGATCTGCCCGGGAAAATTGCCGGATTTTTTCATAACCCCTTGACTTATAAAAAATTTATGTTTAATAAAAGAAATAATCAGCAATTCAGAATTTTAAACAGGAGGACACATGAATAAGCTTGAAATGATATCCGCCCTTAAAAAGGAAGCCAATATTTCAAAATCCGAAGCCGCCAGGGTCGTGCAGATCTTTTTCGATTCCATGGCAGATGCGCTTGCCAAGGAAGAACGCATCGAAATCCGCGGCCTGTGCAGCTTTTTCGTGAAAAACTACAAGAGCTATACCGGCCGCAATCCCAAGACCGGGGAAAAGGTGCGAATCCAGCCCAAAAAGCTGCCGTTTTTCAAATGCGGCAAGGAGCTGCGGGAACGCGTCAATGAAAAGGCGTAAGCGGCGGAATTCGTGACCGGTTTTATGAGGCTTATCGGGCAGCAGCGCCCGGTCCGGATGCTGTGCAACGCACTTATCAACGGCAGCATGCCCCATGCACTCCTGTTTACGGGCGAAGACGGGGTAGGCAAGGCAACCGCGGCAATCGAAATTGCCAAGGTCTGCAACTGTACAGGCATCCCCGGTTCCCAAAAAGCGCAGAAAGACACGGCACCGGAACAGCATTTTGCAGCCTGCGGGATCTGTCGATCTTGCCGAAAGATCGAACACGGGACCCATCCGGACTTTCACGTAATCAAACCCGCCGGGGCCTACATCCGAATTGACCAAATCCGCGAACTGTGCGGGCGCCTTGCCCTGAAGTCCGATGAGGCGTCAAGCCGCTTCGTCCTGATTGCGGATGCGCATTTGATGAACCCCGAGGCCGGCAACGCGCTGCTCAAGATCCTTGAAGAACCGCCCGCGGCCACCTTTTTTGTGCTCACCGCCCCGGATACGCAGGACCTGCTGCCCACGATTGTTTCCAGATGCAGGCATGTGCGCTTCAATCCGATACCGCAAAAGGAACTGGCAGAATACCTCGGCCGGAGCTGTGGGCTGGATAATGAAAACGCTGCGATCATCGCCTCCCTGGCCCGCGGAAGCCTGGCAAGAGCTTTAGAGATGGCATCAGAGGACTGGATGACCCGGCGCAATTTTATCATCCAAAGACTTTGCCAGCTCCCGCAGCAGCCGACCGCATATCGGCTTGCTTTTGCCGAAATGCTGGCCGCGGATAAAGAAAAGCTGGAAGTGATTTTTGAAATCATGAAAAACTGGTACCGCGATCTGGCGGTCTTCGACCATTTTCCCGAACACATTTATAATCAGGACTTGCGCCAACAGATTCACTCGGCACGGGAGCACGAATCACTGGAAACCATTCTGGAAAAATCCGATGCCATCGACCGGGCGCAAAAGGCGCTGTCCAGCAATGCCAATGTCCGGCTGGCCCTGGATGTCCTTGTGATGGAGCTGGCCGAATAAACAGATTAACGAGGAAATCATTGAACGCATATGAATACAGCAAATGAAGCCCAAGCCAACCGGAAAAGTTGTGTCAAAGTCGTCGGCGTGCGTTTCAAGCCGGCCGGGAAAATATATGATTTTAATTGCGGGGCCTATGTGTTAAAAATCGGCGATGACGTGATTGTCGAAACCGAACACGGGCTCAGCTTCGGCACAGTGGCTGCTGAACCGGAAGAAACAGATCCGGATCAAATCAGTCAGCCGCTTAAAAAGGTTTATCGCCCGGCCACTGACGAGGACCGGGAGCAGGAGGGAAAAAACGCGGAAATCGAGCAGGAGGCCTACGAGTACTGCCGGGAGTGCATCGACTCGCTTGAGATGAAGATGCACCTGTTTTCCGTGGAAAGCAATTTTGACGGCAGCAAGCTGACATTCTTCTTTACCGCCGACGGCCGGGTGGATTTCCGCAAGCTTGTCAAGATGCTTGTCAAGCGGTTTCGCACCAAGATTGAAATGCGGCAGGTCGGCATCCGCAATCAGGCCAAAATGTGCGGCGGCGTCGGCAGATGCGGACGTATCCTGTGCTGCTGCGCATTCATGACAAAATTTGATCCGGTAACCATAAAGATGGCCAAAAAGCAGGGGCTTTCCTTAAACCCCACAAAAATCTCCGGCGTCTGCGGAAGGCTGATGTGCTGCCTGGCTTTTGAATACAACGGATACGCCGAAAAACAAAAGACAGCCAACAACGGATCAGGCAACGCAAAGAACAACGATTCAGACAATTGATAGAAACCACAGGACCGGCATAACCATGACATCTGCCTTTTACATCACGACACCGATTTACTACGTAAACGCAAAGCCGCATCTGGGCCACACCTACACGACTATCGCGGCAGACGTGGCCAGGCGCTTCCACCAGATGAAGGGGGAGCGGACCTTTTTCCTGACTGGTACCGACGAACACGGGGACAAAATCGTCAAGGCGGCCGAAGCCAACAACATGGATCCGCACACCTATGCAGACAAGATTTCCGCGCTGTTCAAAGAATTGTGGCCGCATTACCGGATCTCCCACGACCGCTTCATCCGTACCACGGATACCGACCATGTGGCCGTGGTACAAAGCATTCTGCAGGAGATCTATGATGCCGGAGATATCTATTTCAGCGAATACGAAGGGCTTTACTGCTTTGACTGTGAACAATTTTACGGGGAAAGGGATCTGGTGAACGGCAAGTGCCCGGACCACGGCAAAGATCCGGTTCCCATCAAGGAATCCAATTATTTCTTCCGGATGAGCCGCTACCAGCAATGGCTCATTGATTATATCCACGAAAACCCGGACCTGATTCAGCCCGAACGCTATAAAAACGAGGCTCTCGGCTTTCTTCGCGAACCGCTGGAGGATTTGTGCATTTCAAGACCCAAGTCCCGCCTGCAGTGGGGAATCACCCTGCCCTTTGATGAGCGATACGTCACTTACGTGTGGTTTGACGCCCTGATCAATTATATATCCGCGCTCGGCTATCCGGACGATGAAAAATTCGAAACCTTCTGGCCGCACGTGCATCACGTGGTGGCAAAGGATATTCTCAAGCCCCACGGCATCTACTGGCCCATCATGCTCAAGGCGGCAGGCATTAAAATCTATAAGCATCTTTTCGTACACGGCTACTGGAACGTGGATGAAAGCAAAATGTCAAAAAGCCTGGGCAACGTGATTGACCCCATTGAACTCAAGGAAAACTACGGAAGCGATGCCATCCGGTATTTTCTCATGCGCGAGATGACCTTCGGGCTGGATTCTAGCTTCTCGGAAGTCGCCCTGATCAACCGGATCAACGCGGACCTGGCCAATGACCTGGGCAACCTGTTTTCCCGGGTGCTGGCCATGTTCCAAAAATATTTCAAGGGCGTTGTCCCGGACTGGAACCCGGAAGAATCCCGCATCATCGGGGTCGATCTCAAGGCCGGTGCACAGCAGGCCATCGCGGATTTTACCGCGGAAATGGAAAACTTTGCCTTCCACAGGGGACTTGCAACTGTATGGGAATATATCGGCATGATGAACAAATTCGTTGACACTGCCGCACCCTGGGAACTGGCAAAACAGGAGTCCGGCCAGGACCGATTAAAGGCAGTAATCGGCAACCTGCTCGAAGGCCTGCGGGTGGTTTCCGGGCTGATTTACCCGGTAATGCCGGAAACATCAAAAATCATGCAGGCCCACCTCGGCCGGGATTCGGATCACGAGTTTTACCTTATGGATGAATTGCGCAAGTGGGGGATTATCCAGCCCGGGGCCGGATTGCCCAAGGGTGTTTCCCTGTTTCCCAGGCTGGATCCGGATGCCGTTTTTGCCGAGGACAAGGCTGCCGGCAAGCATGCGGAAAAGACGGAAAAAGCCCAGGCCCCGCAGTACACCCCGCTCGAATCAGAAATATCACTGGATGACTTCTCAGGCATCGATTTGCGGGCGGCCACTGTTGAGGCCGCTGGAAAAGTTCCCAAAGCCGACAAGCTGCTTAAACTCGAGGTAAACCTGGGCTTTGAAAAGCGAACCGTGGTGGCGGGCATTGCGGAATTCTACGAGCCCGC
>JBKHJS010000153.1:0-5480 GCA_046537995.1 Desulfobacterales bacterium | reverse complement strand
TCCACGTAAATGGGCACCTTCGGCACCTCTGCCTTGCTGTAGAGCTCGTGTATGGTATAGAGCAGTTCCTGGGTGCGACCGAAGGCAAAGGCCGGGATGAGCACCGTTCCCCCGCGCTCCACGGTCCCGGTAATGATCCTTTTCAAATGAGGCGCCATGTCTGCCACGGGTTCGTGAATCCGGTTGCCGTACGTGCTTTCCATGAGCATCAAATCAATATCCCGGTGCTCTTCTGCAAACTGCAGCTCCGGATTCCGTATTATGGGCTTGTCAAACCGGCCCAGATCGCCGGTATAACAGATATTGTAGGTGTGTCCGTTTTCCTGAACACGGATAATGGTCACGGCTGAACCCAGGATATGCCCGGCATCGTAGAACACGCACTCCATGCCACGCCCGGCAGCAACCGGGTGGCGGTAGGGCTGGCCGAAAAAATGCGCCAGGGACTGCTCGGCCTGTTCTGCCGTATAAAGGGGCTTGACCCTGGAAAGTCCGTAGCGCTCCATGTAGGCATTAATTGCATCCTGATCCTTCTGCCCGTTCTTCTTGAGTTTGCGCTTGACCGCTTCCCGGTCCTGGCCGCTCATCTCAGTTATGGCGGAAAGCAGCCGCTTGTAATTCAGATAATCTGAATCCGACTCCTGGATATGGGCACAGTCGGCCAGCAGATACCGGCAGGCATCCGCAGTGGCACGGGTGCAGATAACCTGGCCGGCAAACCCCCTGCTTGTCAGCAGCGGAATCCGCCCCGAGTGATCGATGTGGGCATGGGAGAGCACAACGTTGGTGATAATCCCGGGGTCAAAGGGCAGTACCCGGTTTTTTTGGTCGGCCTCATCGCGCCGGCCCTGAAACATGCCGCAGTCAAGCAGAATCCGGTCGTTTTCGGTTTCCAGCATGTGCATCGAACCCGTGACCTCCCGTACCGCACCATAAAAACGAATCTGCATACAGTCTCCTTGTGATAAAATCAGTGTAATGTTTTCCCGACAATAGCAGACAAGCACGAAAAAGTACACAAGGCCTGTGGTTCTGCGGAGAAACCGGTTCAACGCCTGTACACGAATATTTACAAAACATGACACACATCAACGGTATTCCCGGGGACACAGCACTGTAGTGGCGGACCTGAGTGTCCGCCCTATCCCTGGGCGGACACTCAGGTCCGCCACTACAAGTATACGGTTGTCAATGTCTGCATTCTTTTGTAAAAATGAATAATTTGTCATTACCAGTAAGACGGGGAGATGGTCATGGAATTTGAAGGCCCTGAGAAAAAGCTGGAAATCATTCTGTCGGCACCGGATCCGAGTCTGCGCGACAATACAGACGGCAGATGGAATGCAGTCGTGCACGCCAGCGGCGCGGAAATCGTAAGCCGCATTTCCAATTCAGAGATGGATGCCTACCTGTTGTCCGAATCCAGCCTGTTTGTCTGGGATGACCGGATTTTAATGATCACCTGCGGCAAAACCACGCTGGTAAAAGCCGTACCCGAACTCATCCGGGTCATTGACCGCCAGCGGGTGGCCTTTTTCTTCTACGAGCGCAAAAACCTGATGTATCCGCAGGCCCAGCCCTCGGACTTTGAAGCTGACGTGGCAAGCCTTTCCCACCATTTCAGGGGCAAGAGCTATCGCCTGGGCCCGGCTAACCACGACCACGTCCACATTTTCTATGCATACGCGCCGGGGGCAAATATTGCCGAAGACGAAGAAGACGAAACCCTGGAGCTTCTCATGCACGACCTGGAAGACTCGGCACTGAAAGCCTTTATTCCGCATGCCGGGGAAACCGCTTCTGATATCGAGGCGCGCTCCGGAATCGATAAATTGTATACCGGCATGGAAACCGACGGTTTTGTCTTTGAGCCCTACGGCTATTCCATGAACCGCATTTCCGGGGAACAATACGTCACCATCCATGTCACCCCAGAAGAAGACGGCTCATATGCCAGCTTTGAGACCAATGTCGCGGAACCCGACTACCGCGACCGGATCGGCCGGCTCATGGATATCTTCCGCCCCCGGCACTTTACCCTGGTCTTTACGGAGGCCGTATCCGAACGCGACCCGGGAGAGGGCAAACTTCCCAGGCAGATTCCCGGCTACCGGCGCTCTGAGAAAAGCCTTTACGAATTTGACTCCGGATATGCGGTTTTTTTTGCAAACTTTGTCAGGGCTGAACAGGATCCCGCCGGAGCGCCGGATTTATGATTTACGCCCCGGGCAAAACATGGTATAAAGTTAAAGTTTGCGGATTAACCAATATTTCGGCACATTATCCGGATTTCGAAGTTTTTTCCGATCAAATCAATTGCTTTTAAAAATCTGAAACGGGAGATCACCCGCAGATGACCGAAAAAGAAAACAAGCTGGACCTGTGGGTCACCGAGACCCACCAGGATATCGTTTCCCTTGGATTCAAGGTAGAAGATACGCTTTTTTCCGGCACCAGCCCTTATCAGCAGGTGGATGTGGTCAAAACCGCCGGGCACGGGGCCATGCTGTTAAACGACGGCATTGTCATGGTCTCCGAGCGCGACGAATTCGTATATCACGAAATGATCGCCCACGTGCCCCTTTTTACACACCCGAACCCCGAACGGGTGCTCATTATCGGCGGCGGAGACGGGGGCACGGCCCGGGAGGTACTGCGCCACGAAACAGTTGAGCGGGCCGTGATGGTGGAAATCGATGAGATGGTGGTCAATGCCTGCAAAAAACACATCCCTTCCGTTTCCCGCGCCCTGGATGACCCCCGGCTGGAGCTGATCATCGACGATGGGGTGAAATACGTGGCCCGGTGCCAGGAGACCTTTGACGCGGTGCTCATTGACTCCACAGACCCCATCGGGCCGGCCCAGCCCCTGTTTGACAAAACGTTTTACGAAAACGTCTCCGGGCTGCTCGGGGAAAAAGGCATCATGATCTCCCAGTCCGAATCCCCGTTTTACGACCGGGAGATCCAGACATCCATGTTTTCCAACCAGCGGCCGTTTTTTGAAAAGATCCACATGTACACGTTTTCCACGCTCACCTATCCGGGCGGACTGTGGAGTTTCGGATTTGCCGCCAGGGGACTGTGCCCGATAAAAGATTTTGACCCGCAGCGGCCATCTGCCTCCGGCATTGCCATGCAGTACTATAATCCGGAGATCCACCGGGCGGCCTTTGCCCTGCCCGCCTTTGTCAGCCGGGGCCTTTCCGGGCTGATCGACCCGGTGCCCCTGTAAACCCATATCCGCGACCCGAACCGGCACGGAGGAGAGCATGAGCAAAAATATCGTGAACAAGATCGACGACCTGGTGAAAGTCAACACGGTTTTAATCAGCGTATCAGACAAAACCGGGCTGGCGGATTTCGTGCCCGGGCTGGTCAAACACAACCCGAAAATCCGGATCCTTTCCACGGGCGGCACTTACAAGCAGATTGAGAAAATCCTGGGCAAAAAGGCGGAAAAGGTGCTCACCCCGGTATCCGAGTACACCGGCCAGCCCGAGACCCAGGGCGGCCTGGTCAAGACCCTGGACTTTAAAATCTATCTCGGCCTGCTCACAGAATCCCACAACCCGGAGCACCAAAAAGACTTGAAGCGCACCAATGCCGTGCCCATAGATATGGTGGTGGCCAACCTCTACCCGTTCCAGAAGACCATCGAGTCCGCGGATGTCACCCCGGAAAAGGCCCGGGGCAATATCGATATCGGCGGGCCCTGCATGATCCGTGCGGCTGCCAAGAACTTCATCCGCGTGGCATCCGTGGTGGACCCGGCCGATTATCCCATGCTGCTCGAGGAGCTCGGATCCGTGGAGAGCATGACCTCGCTGGAAACCCGGGTGAAACTGGCCAAAAAAGCGTTTTTCCACACCGCTGCCTATGACCAGTCCATTGCCAATTACCTGCGGGAAACCTCGTTTACCGACATCCAGCAGGCATATGAAGAAATCCTATAGAAAAATTCGAAGCACGAAATCCGAAATTCGAAACAAATTCGAATTACCAAAATCCAAAAACCCAAACAAAAACATATGTTCTTGCAAACTCAGATTAAAAACTTGTTTAACCCCATGGGATGCTTCGAGCGGATTTCGTGCTTCGGATTTATGGTTTCCATCTTTCAATGCTGCTCCAAATATCCCAAGCAACACGCAAACAGAAAACAACCTTGATAATGGAGTAACGGATATGTCTGACGATCTCAAGAAAATGTACAAGACCATCATGGACGATCATTTTCCGCCGCGCATGGAAATCGCGTTTGTGGATGATGACTCCCGCCAGACCCTGTTTTACGAAAAGGCGGACTGGGTGATCGAGGGCGTGCGCAAAGGCCTGCGCTACGGGGAAAACCCGGGCCAGGAAGCCGCCCTTTACAGACTGGTCAACGGAAACCTGGTGCTCGGAGACGCCCAAACCCTGGCACCGGGAAAACACCTGGCATCGGATGCCGAACTGCTGCAGTCCGGCAAGCACCCGGGCAAGACCAATATTACGGATGCGGACAACGCCTTGAACATCCTCCGGTATTTTACAGAAACGCCCTGCGCGGTGATCGTCAAGCACAACAACCCCTGCGGTGCGGCCATATCGGATTCACTGGCCGATGCTTACGAAAAAGCCTACATGGCCGACCGGGTGGCGGCATTCGGCGGGTGCATCGCGGTTAACCGGCCGCTGGACAAAACCACGGCAGAAGCCGTGGCCCGGCAGTACGCGGAAGTAATCGTGGCCCCGGAATACGAACAGGGCGTGCTGGATATCCTTTCCCAGCGCAAAAATCTGCGCGTGATCAAGATCGGCAATATCGAGCGCCTGCAGACATATGTGGGCGAGCGCGTGGTGGAATTCAAAAGCCTGATGGACGGCGGCATCATCACCCAGTGGTCGTTTGTGCCCGAGGCCCGAAATGATGACGATTTCAAGCTCGCAGAATGCCAATACAAGGGCGAAACCTACAGAATCCAGCGACCGCCCACCGCCGGGGAAATGGCCGATATCCGGTTCGGCTGGCTGCTGGAATCCGGCGTGACCTCCAATTCGGTGCTCTTCGTGAAAAACGAGGTATCGGTGGGCATCGGCACCGGCGAGCAGGACCGGGTGGGCGTGGCTGAAATCGCCCGGGACAAGGCCTACAGGAAGCTGGCCGACCGCTTCTGCTTCGAGCAGTTCCGGGTCCCGTACAACGATCTCCGGGATCAGGAACAGAAAGCCGAGATTGACCGGCAGGTCCAGGCGCAAAACGGGGGGCTCATGGGAGCGACCATGGTCAGTGACGCGTTTTTCCCGTTTCGCGACGGCGTGGATGTGGGCTTGTGCGAAGGCGTCACGGCAGTGGTGCACCCGGGCGGATCATTAAACGATTACCAGTCCATCGAGGCATGCAACGAATACAACGCCACCATGGTGCTTACCGGCCAGCGCGCATTTAAACACTAGTGGTTAGATGCACTGGGACAGATTTGAAATCTGTCCCCAAA
>JBKHJS010000152.1:0-5486 GCA_046537995.1 Desulfobacterales bacterium | reverse complement strand
CCCCCGGTGTAGGGGCGAACCTGTGTGTTCGCCCGGATATACGGTTGTAAATGTTTCCTGAATCGACTAGGGTTGCCCCGGCAAGCCAAGCACGCGGCCCTGCGTTGAAACCGATGTCTTCAGGCAGCCCGCCACAGGCAGTCGGTAAAATATCCCGCACTGTCGGTGAATTCGGACTCCGCGGCAAAGCCGTTTCTTGCTGCCATTTCCCGGATCTGGTGCCGGGTGAACTTGTGCGAGGACTCGGTGTGGATCGCTTCCCAGGCCGAGAAGTCGAAGCTTCGGCTCAGCCTGCGGATATGCACCCGCTGTTCGCAGGTGCTGATCAGGTAGCTTTGCACGGCACGTGCGTTTACATCCCAGGTGCTGTAAAAACGAAACCGCCCGGGGTCGAAATTCGCTTCGAGTTCCCGGTTAATTCGGGTTAAAATGTTTTTGTTAAACGCGGCCGTCACCCCCTGGGAGTCGTTGTAAGCACGGCGCATGACATCAATGTCCTTGGCCAGATCAAATCCGATGAGCACGCAGTCCCCGTTATTGATCACCCCTCGGAGATTTTTCAAAAACGCCTCCCGGCCCGGGGCCGAGAAGTTGCCGATGGATGATCCCAGGAACAGGACGATATTCCGGCAGTGGTTCTGGCCGGAGAGCCATTTTAAGCCCGCCAGGTAATCGGCTGTAATTCCGCGGGTTCGCAAGCCGGGAAACCACCGGGAAAACCGGTCGGAAACGCAGTCGATTGCGGCCCGGGAAATGTCAATGGGCACATAGGTGAAATCCGTTTTTTTTGTGCGCATCTGCTCGATGAGCGCCCGGGTCTTGGTACCGTCTCCGGCCCCGAGCTCCACCAGGTTCAGCGGCGGGCCGCCGAATAAATTCGCAAGTGCCGCCTTGTGCGTTTGAAAAATTTCCAGTTCGCACCGGGCGGGGTAATATTCGGCAAGGTTCATGATCTGCGAGAACAGCCGGCTGCCGGCATCGTCGTACAGGTACTTGCAGGGCAGGCGTTTTCGCGGCATGGACAGCCCGTGCAGCACGTCCCGGGCAAACCTGCGCAGGAATGCCGCCTGCGATTGATCTTCGGCCTGTTGCCGTATCGGTATGCTTTCCATCATGCGACCTCCGTCTGGAGTAGCCGGGTGCGCGCCTTATCTGCAGGGCGCGAAATGTACGATGTTTTTCGAAAGGTGAAGCGTCTGATCCAGAAGTTCAAGGGTCCTGTCGATTTCGGACTCGGTGGTAAAGGTGCTGAGGGAAAAGCGCAGGGCGCAGTGCGCGTCGGCCTCGGAAAGGCCCATGGCCGTCAGCGCGTGCGACGGCGCCGAGGATCCCGAATGACAGGCCGAACCCGAAGACAGATACACCCCTTGCCGGGCCATTTCCAGCACCACGCTTTCTCCCCGGTATCCCGGCAGGGTGACGTTTGCCGTGTTGGGCAGCCGGTACTCCCGATGCCCGTTTACGCGGCAGTCCGGGACAATTTCTTGGATGCCGGCTTCAAGCCGGTCCCGCATCCTCTGCACCCGGCCGGCTTCCGCCAGGTTTTGGGCCGCCTCGGCGGCTGCCTGGCCGAACCCGATGATGCCGGGCAGGTTCTCCGTGCCCGAGCGCAAGCCGTTTTCCTGGCCGCCGCCGTGAATAATGGCCCCCATTTCAAGGCCGCGGGCCCCGTACAGGGCGCCCACGCCCTTGGGGCCGTAAACCTTGTGGGCCGACAGGGTTACCAGGTCGGCGCCGAGATCGCCCACGCGGAGCGGAATTTTACCGAATGCCTGGACCGCATCCGTGTGAAACACGGCCCCGGCTTCGTGGACGAGGTCACTGATTTCAGCAACCGGCTGGATGGTTCCGGTTTCGTTGTTGGCCGTCATGATCGACACCAGGGCGGTTTTTTCGGACAGGGCGGCTTCCAGCTCCGCCGTCCGGACCCTGCCGGTCGAGTCCACCGGGAGATAGGTGACCCGGTAGCCCCGTTGCCCGAGCCACCGGCAGGTGTTTAACACCGCCGGGTGCTCCACGCAGGAGGTGATTACGTGATCGCGGCCGCCTGCCGCGGACTCGAGCGCTCCCTTGATGGCCAGGTTGGCCGCCTCGGTGCCGCCGCCGGTAAACACCACCCGGCGGACCGTGCATCCCAGGGCGCCGGCCACCTGACGGCGCGCCGCGTCCAGGTGCTTTTTTGCGGAAATGCCGGCGCCATGGATGCTCGAGGGGTTGCCGCAGATTTCCAGGGCCCGGGTGACGGCCGTACGCACGGCCTCGGACATGGGCGTGGTGGCGTTGTTGTCGAGATATATCGGATCTGCGGTTTCATTGGCCGGTTGGGCATCCGGGCGAATTTCTTGCTCGGACAGCGACTCGCAGGCGATCTCCAGTCGATCCGTGTCCTCCATGCGGCTGATTTCGCACAGCAGGGATTTATATACCGGAAAGCCCGAAATCGGGTCGTACTGGTCCAGATCTGTCAGGGTATTGACGTTGGTTTCCCGCCAAGCCTTCGGCCCCACCGGTGATCCGCAGGCGTGATTGGCGTCGATGCAACCGGCGGCAATATCCTCGGTGACGATCGCCCGCATGAAAACGGCCCCCCGCGGGGTGGCAATGCGCACCCGGTCACCGTTTTGAATTCCGCGTTCAGCCGCGTCATGGGTGTTTATGGTCACGGCCGGCTCCGGCCGGTGCCGGTTTAAGGATTTGATGCCGTGGTGCTGGGTGTGAAAGCTGGTGCGCACCCGGGAACCGGAATTAAACACCAGGGGATAGCGCCGGGCAAGGTCCGGCCGGCTGCGGGGCCCTTCCTGCGGCGGCGTGAATACCGGCAGGGGGTCGTATCCGTATTCCGCCAGCACGCCAGAGGCGATCTCGAATTTGCCAGACGGGGTGTCAAATCCGGGTCTGCCGTCTTGTCTGAGCAGACCCTTTTCCCATTTCCGGTACTGCATCATCTGCGTATCGATCGAAACCGTGCCGCCCGCAGCCTTGACGTCATCGTAAGTGAAACCGGAGCCTGCAAGCACATAATCAAACATCCCCCGCACGCTTTGGGGATAGAGATGCCCGTAGCCCAGGCGGTCTGCGAGATCGGAGAGGATGAAAAAATCGCTTCTGGCCTCGCCCACCGGCGGGATAAGCGGCTCCCGGATGCGGAAGAGCGAACCGTAGACCATGTAGGATTCGATCTCGAAATACGTGGCCGCCGGCAGCACAATATCGGCGTATGCCGCATCCGCGGTCATCTGCCGGTCGATGCAGACCAGGAATTCCAGATTGTTCAGGGTTTTTCGCCACAGATCCGGATTGGGCCAGGAAGTGATAATCGATCCGCCCTGGATGATCAGGCCCCGGATTTTATACGGTTTTTCCTCCAGCACCGATTTGGGCAGATCAATGGCGTGGGCTTCGTCGCGGTACTTGACATAGACCGGAAACCGGTCCTTGCCGATGCGGATGCCGGTATCCGGGTTCTCGACAAGCCCGTCGCGGTTGATGGGAAAATTGTTGCCCGGCATCATGAAACAGCGTCCGCCGGGCACGTCGAGCTGGCCGGCAAGCGCCCAGAGCACCAGGGTGGCCCGGATGCCTTGGACCCCGGTGGTGGAGTATTCCATGCCCGTGTACATGAGCTGGGAGGCCCCGCGGGCCGCGGCCAGCCGGCGGGCCAGCGAGCCGACCGTATGCGCATCCACGCCGGTGATTTCCTGCACGACCTCGGGTCGGTAATGCTGCACGTAGCTTGCAAAGTCGCTGAAACCGACGGTCCAGTCCCGCACAAAAGACTCGTCATAGAGTTCCTCTTCGATGAGCACGTTGCACATGCCCAGTGCCAGTGCGCCATCAGTGCCCGGCCGGATCGGCACCCACTGTCCCCCGGTGAGCGTTACCGCCTCGGTCCTCCGGGGATCGATCACCACCACACCGGCGCCGCGTTTTGCCGCATTCATAACGCGCCGCATGTCCACCGGGGGCAGGTCGGTTGCCGGATTGGTCCCCCAGATGACGATGAGCTCGGCATTTTCAATGTCATTGTACATGTCATTTAAAATCCTGCCGAAGGTCACGTGCGGGGCGATCATGCCGTAGGCCACGTAGCAGAGGGCGCCCACGCCCATGGTATTGGGGGATCCGAATGGAAACAGCACGCTGGCGGCAGAAGACACCGCCACTCCTTTGGGCTGGAAGACATCGCAATATGCCAGTTCAAACGTGCCCACCCCGGTGTAGATGGCCGTGGCCTCGGCGCCGTGGGCGGCCTTGATGTCTTTGTACCGGGCGGCGATGGTCTCCATGGCCTCTTCCCAGGAGATCGGCTCGAACTCGTATGTGCCCTTCGGGCCGGTGCGGCGCATGGGATGGCGAATCCGGTGCTCGGAATAGACAATGTCTGCGGCGTGTTCGCCCAGTTTGCAGACAATGCCCATTTCCGAGTTTTCATCCGGGCGGATCCGGGAGATCCGTCCGCTTTGATCATATTCTGCCACGATCCAGCACCCGGCGGCACATATGCCGCAAATACCCCGTTTTTCCGAAGTCATATCCACTCCGATAAATTCCGCTATTCTTTTATAATGATGATCCGGGTGTCACAAAAATCCCGGGCAACGCGAAGACCGCGGCTCTCACGCGTCTTTGCGCGCGGGCTTCACGGCCTTAAATACGATTTTGCCGGCATATTCAAGGTGTTTACCTTAAAGCATAATCATATCGGATTGGTTTGCATGTTCAGAATTTCGGAACCGGGCGGGAAGGACAAAGCGGCCGGTATTTCAGCGGGAAATTTTTCCGGGCGATCCGGGCACGGGACCGGAAAATTTTTTTTGGATTTCCGTAGATATTTTTGTAAGATACTTTGAATGTAAACACCAACAACATATTTCAAGCATATGGATTTTGCCAAGGAGGCCGATTATGTCAGACAAGCAAGCCGTTGATCTAAGAGAAGTGGAGAGCATGTTGAGCTCTCCGGAATCCAGCGTGGATCTTTTGCCGGTTGCCGCCATCCGGGAATCGGATCACGCGTTTTTCTGGGGCGCATTTTTCCTGGCCATTGCCACCTGCCTGTTTGGAAGCGCGGCGGCCCTGTTTGCCACAGCTTATGAACACACCCCGTTTATCCTCATGATCGAGTGCTTCGGCGCCCTGTTTTTCATCTTTTTTGCCGCCTTTGTCATCCGGGGACTGCAGATCCGGAGAAAATCCAGGGCGCGGGAAAGGCGGAGATCTTCCCGGGATATCGTTTATCCGCATGCCAGGGATGACCGGTATGCCGAGGGACCCGGTTTTACCCGGCTGCAGGAAAACATCCAGAAGGAACTCGGCGACGGGACGGCAAGAACCCGCGAGGAAATCATCGGCATCCTTTCGCGCATGTCAACCGAAGATGTGGATGTGGGAACCCTCAACCAAGTGGTCAACGCGCTGGTGGAAGCCGATCTGCTGAGCGAAACCGAAAGCGACGGCCGCAGGATGCTGACGTTTAACAGCAGGGC
>JBKHJS010000024.1:0-21344 GCA_046537995.1 Desulfobacterales bacterium | reverse complement strand
TGTGAGATGCATTGAGCGCGCCAGCGGTCAGCATTCGAACAAATTATTCCCGCCGTGCCGCCCCTGCGAAAATCCTTGAAACCCCACGTATTTTTTGCAGAGCCATGCAGTATAGAAAGCTTCTGGGAAACTCCCATTGCGGGACCCGAAACGTCAAGGCTGATAGGTTGAACAATCCGGATCAAAAAATTATAATTAAATGCAGAGGTGGAAATTTGTATCCCCTGGTACGGGCGAACAAACGCGTTTGCCCCTGCTCAACCATTGAAAAAGGATAAATCCCATGCGAATCACGGACCTTGCGGCAATCCTTGCCTTGATCGTCTCCCTTGCAATCGTCGCTTTTACAAACAAACCGGAGGCAGATGCCATGGACACATCCACAAAAAAGACAATTGACCTGCCCGAGCCAGAGCACGACAGCCAGACCGCAATTGAACAGGCACTGCTTGAGCGCCGATCTCAAAGGTCCTATGCCGACAAGCACCTCACCCTGGAAGAAATCTCACAGCTGTGCTGGGCGGCACAGGGCGTTACCAGCCCGGGGGGATTTCGCACCGCACCTTCTGCAGGCGCGCTCTATCCCCTGGAAATATTCGTCGCAGCAGCAGATGTGGACGGCTTGGACCCGGGAATTTACAGGTACGAGCCGGAAAACCACGGGCTTGTCCAGGAAATCCGGGGGGATCAAACAGAAGCGCTGTGGCAGGCGGGCCTGCATCAGTCCGCCATTAAACAGGCCCCGGCCGTATTCGTGTTTACAGCCGTATTTGAGCGAACCATGCGGAAATACAACGAGCGGGGAAAACGCTACGCCCTGATGGAAGCCGGGCATGCCGCCCAAAACCTTTGCCTGCAGGGCGTTGCACTGGACCTGGCCACAGTGCCCATCGGTGCGTTTGACGATTCAAGGGTGGCCCGCACCCTGGATCTGGATGAAAGCACCCGGCCCCTTTACCTGCTGCCGGTGGGGCATGTCAAGGAATAAATCAGTTTACCGCACGCATCCGCTGGTGCAACCGCCTGGCCCGCAGGCAGAAGGCCTCGAGTTTTGCCTCAATAAGTTGGGGCAACGGGGACCCGTCGCTTTCTACTGCCAGAAACGGCAGGGCGTCTACCTCTAAAAGTACAGGCTCGAGATAATTTTCCCGGCGCGGGATATGAAGCTTGTCCCGCCGGGTCATGACCTCGCTTAAAATCGCCTCTGAGATCCGGTTGGGCATGCACCCGAAGGGGCCGATCGCGATCACCCCGGAAACCGATGAGGCGATTTCGGTCAACGCGCTGCCCACCGTGAGAATCGCCTCGCCGCCCAGCCGGGGGGAAATATACGGGGAAGCGTTTTCAATCATTGTGCGGATATCCGCCAGGTGTCCGTCCACCAGCCCGGAGCGCGCCAAAGTGCCGGAAATCCGTTTTTCATAGCGGTTCATGAACATTTGGCGGATCTTGAACTTGAGCTTCTGGCCCACCGACATCCGCCCCCAGTTTTTCTCATCTGTTTCCACGCAATAGTCCGAATACCGGATCCACTCGGAGACCGGGGAACAGATCACGGCAAAACCCTTTTCAGCCAGCCGCTCGGTGAGAAACTGCCTGGACAGTGCGTCCCGACGGACGAAAATTTCCCCGGTAATCAGAACAGTGGGCACATCTGCGGGGTTTTTCTGCATGGGGATGCGGGAAAGCACGTCAACTGTGTTTTCAAGCCGCGCCATGAGCTGCTTGTAATTGCCGTGAATCATGGTCTCCACGATCGGCTGCCACTGCCGTTCGAACGTTTCCATGGCCTGATCCACGTCCGCTGCATTGGCAAGGATCATGGAGCGGATATCCTCCATGATATCCGAGATCACCAGCGCCCACCATGCCTTGTAGTAATTCAGGTGCCCCTCCAGGCCGAAATACGTATTATCCGAAGTCAGGGAAAAAATGGCCACGTTTTCAAGTTCCAGGCGGGCAACCAGGTCCTCCATGAAAACGGAATACTGGCCGAACCGGCACGGCCCAGAGGCCGAAGCCATAAAATAGACCAGGATTTCGTCATCCCGCTTTTTGTTGTAGGCGTAATTTAGCAGGGTCCCGGTTGTCAGTATCAGGGGGAGACATTCCTTGCACGAGGTGTGGGCCCGGCCGAGCTTGAGCACATTCTCATCAGCCGGAGGATGGGGTGCTACGTGAAAACCCGAGGCTTCAAATGCGGCTGCCACCAGTTCGGTACCCAGCCGTCCCATGGAAGGGATCAGAAACGTGACCCGCGGGTCGGTTAAGGGAAGCTCCCGCCCGTCAGATGTCTTGACCATGGGCGTGCCGTTTTCCAGAAAGGTTCGTGCAGGTAAAAACGCGTCCCGATCGGCAGGCTTGCTGCCGGCAAGCAGGAGCTGACGGTACTCGGCCACAATATCCAAAAACGCTTCGATCCGGGTTTCGATCCCGGCATCCGCGGTGTGGCTGTCAAGCTCCAGGGTCAGCGAGGGCTTTCTGCCCATGATGTCTCTGAAATACCCCACCACGAATGAGTCCGGTCCGCACGAAAAATTGGTGATATAGGTGGCAAAAAGCTGGGAATGGTTTTTGACATATCTGGCCGCCTTCAGGATCATTTGCCCCATTCCCCAGTACATATGCGGCTTGGAGTCCTCTGCTTCAATAGGCAGAAAATCCAGCGGGATCACGTAAACCCCGCGCGAAGCCAGCTTGTGGGGTATGCCCATGTGGGCTTCCTCCACAAAACCGTTATAGGGCCGGCCGAAAATCACCACCCCGATTTTCTCCGGCTCGGCCTCCAGTTGTTCAAGCGCCCGGGCGCCGATCTGTTTCATTTCCGCAAAACATGCGATTTGCTGATGCTTGGCGGTTTCAAAGGCCTCTTCCGCGTTTTTCCGATCCACCCCCATGTCCATGGCGGTCCGGACCAGCGGGTCCTTTGCCGCATCCGGTCCCGGGGACATATCAAGAAAGGGAGAAAGCACCCGAATTCCCCTTTTTTCCAGTTCCGACAGGGTTTGCCTGAAGGTCGTACGCAGGTAATAGGGCTCGCCCTGGACAAACGGGCAGACCTGGGAGTTGGCATATCCGTTTTCCACATGCACGGATTTTACATGCGGCAGAAAGATGAATTCCGGGGGATCTTCCGAGTGAATCAGGCAGTAGAAATACCCGTGAGACAGCTCGGCCGGATAGCAGAAGGCGGCATTGCGCATCTCAATACCCTCCGGCTCGGGCCGCTCGGAAAGCACGGGCTCAAAGCCCAGTACTGCAAAAAACCGGGAATACAGTGGATAGTAGCTGTTGGTCAAAAAACTCTTGTTAATGCCCACACGGCCGCCCCGGGCCGGACTTTTTGCCCGGGGCGCGGCGTATTTGTCAAATACGAGATGTTCCCGCTTTTTGACCATGTCCAGGGACTGGATATCAAACTTGAGATTGCAGCGCAGATTGTAGTAGCGGTTGCAGGCGCCCCCGAACGGATAACGCTTGCCTTCGAGTTCGATCACGGCGATTTCGCATCCGCGATCGCATTTTTCTTTGCCGCCCTTGCAGGTAAAGGATTTCCGGTAAACCACCTCGCGCTCGGCCAGGGTCTTGAGATCAAAGGACTGACTGGTAAGCAGCCCCATTTCAATTCGCTTTTTGATCTCCAGGGCCACGCCGAATGCGCCCATCAATCCGGGTTCCGGCGGCACGATAATGGCCTTGGACGACAGCGCCGCCATGGCCAGGGGCACGGCGCGGTTGTAGCAAACCCCGCCCTGCATAAACACTTTGCCGCCCACCGGCCGGTTGCCCTTGACCCGGTTGATGTAATTCATGCAGATGGAATAGACCAGCCCGGCAATGATATCCTCGTGCGCCACGCCCTCGTGCACCGCGGTCTTGATGTCAGATGAAATAAATGCCGCGCACTGATCGTTGAAATTCGGGGGATGCTGAGATTGAAGCGCCACCTCAGCAATGGATTCCACATCCACTCCCAGGGTTTCGTCCGCGGATTCGGCCAGAAACGAGCCTGTGCCTGCCGAACACGCCTCGTTCATGGCATAATCGGACGGGACCCCGCTGGTGATATAGGTATACTTGGCATCCTGGCCCCCGATTTCAAACAGGGTATCCACCTCCGGATCAAAATGCACCGCTGCGGCGGCATGGGCCACGATTTCATTGATCACGCCGTCGGTCAACGCGTGCAGGCCCGCAATCTGCCGGCCGGACCCGCATACACCGAGCCCGGTGATCGAAAGGCTGCCCGGATCCATGCATGCCTCCACCTGCTCAAGCAGGTTGCGGTAGCAGGACCGGGAAGCGCCCACCGGATCGCCGTGGGTATAGAGGTACACGTCAGCCAGGATGGCATCGTCATTCGTGCGCATCAAAACCGCCTTGGTGGTGGTGGAACCCACGTCCAGGCCCAGGATGCATTCATCGCCCGGATGCATTTCCCCCCGGTTCACGCTTTTAAACGTTACCTGATCCGCATAATCCTGCAGCCTGGGAAGAATATCAAACGATGCCGCACCCTTGACAAACAGGCGGGTTTCATCCGGCAGGGCGGCGGCCTCGTTTTCAAGGGCCCACAAGGCAGCGCCCATCGCCTCGAAATACGGTGCCGAATCCGGAACGATCAGGCCGGGGATGGCCTCCTCCAGGTAATCGATCATCATCTGGTTGCGGGCCGATCCCCCCACGATCATGATATTTCTTTTTTCCACATGTTTGAGCAGCTCCAGGATCTTGTTGGCCATCATCCGGCACAGACCGGCGGTGACTCTGGCCTTGGGCACTCCCTTGTTAATGGCATGCGTGCAGTCTGACTTGCAGAATACCGAGCATCGACCCGAAACCTGGTACGGGGTCTCGGTGGCAGACCAGAGCGCGGCCTCCTCCAGTGTCACCCCCATGCGATTTAGCTGCTGCATGAAAAACTCGCCTGTGCCCGAAGCGCACTTATTGCCGGTGAGCACGTTATTGATCCGCCCCTTGTCGTCAAGAACATAGACCATGAAGGTCTCGCCGCCCGCTGACACGATCGCCGGGCATTTCACGTCCGCGGGACGGACCTGCCGGTAGGCATACTCCACGGCTTCGGGTTCGGCAATGGTGGTCAGGTTGACGAACTCCCGAAACCGTCTGCCGGTGGCCACGACCCGATGGCAGCGCTGCACATCGGAGTCCTCGAGTGCAGACATCATGGTCTTTCTGGGATTTCCGCCATGGGGATACGTGGACGCACCAACAATCCGCGGCCCGGACGAATCCGTCGGATCGCTTGCGGTCTGCAGGTGCACGATGGAAACCGTGGAGGCGCCCAGACATATGCCCATGGTTTCCAGGGGTTGGGTTTCAATCTCGCTGGTATATTTAAAATCTGAGTTCGGCTCTTTCATCGGCTTGTTCCATCCGGCTAGGAGCGGGGATCAAGATCCGCTCATATCGTGATCGGTTTATATCAAATAAGGCGCATTCCGAATTTTCCCCGGCGCCGACGATAATAATATAGCGTTGATGGCAATGCAATACGGTGGATTGCCCGTGCATCTGTTCCCGGGTTACGACCCGGTTCCGACTCCTGAACAAAACCGGGTCATGACTGTGTCCGCAGAATATAACATAATCGGCTACATGATCAAACACCTCGGCCGCCCGTTCGGTGCTGCCGGTATCAACTGGCTCATAAAAGGCCCGGATCGACTCATATGGCAGGGAATGACAGAAGCAGATATCACCCAGCCGCATCACAACGGGTGTCTGCTGCAGAAAAGCCAGCCATTGCTCCTGTTTATCCGCGTATTGGCGCAATTCGCCGTGCTGCAGCATTTTCTCCACCTGAAAATCGTTGTTCCCCTTGACCGTCCGAACCCGGTAACGCTGCAATAATGAAAAAACCTGCCGAAGCTCTCCGTGATTCAGAGAATCACAGAAGTCCCCGAGATGGACAAGGCAATCTGCGCCGTTGTGCAACAAGGTTTCTATCGCCCTGCTAAGCAGTTCCGCACTGCCGTGGGTGTCTGCGATCAGGCCGATGCACACCGGGGATTTTGACTGTTGCAAGTCCATGCTTTCCTGCCTTATGCAATTTGTAGATGTATCCTAACCCATAGGTGACGCACTGTCAATTCACTGCATGGCAGATCATCAAAGGCAGTCTTATGCGCAAACAGAGTTATTGACTTTTGATTCTGAATATCCGAATTTATGCGCAGCAATCCGGCGGCATCATCTCCGCCGAATTTCAATAACCCCGTACAGAAAGGAATACACTTATGAACGAGGTACTGGAAAATGATTCCTGGGTCTACGTGGCTGTAGAGGATCCGGGCGGCTGTGAAAAATTCATGGGGCTTTACGACGAACAAAGCGAAATTTCATACATCCCTGCATTTCACGAAAAAGAAGCCGCCATGGCCTGCCTGATCAACCTGCCCCGTTCGCCCAGGAAAAAATACGAAGTCCAGGCGGTGATGTTTGAAGAACTGGCCAAGGATGCCCGCAATAACGGATTTCTGGTTTTCATGCTCGATGCCGGGGGCCGGATTCTCAGGCAAATCCAGCCCTGATCCAGGCGCACTGCTGCATGAAATCGTTTTTCCTGCCTGCTTTTCCTGTTGACCTAAACACGATTCATTGATAGATAATAGCGGTTATGAGCGGGAACGCAACATCAAACATCGATCGACAAGGAGTCCGGTATGAAAAATGTCGGTGTCTTATTGTCCGGATGCGGTGTCTATGACGGAACGGAAATTCATGAAGCCGTAATCACGCTTCTGGCTTTGGATCGAAAAGGCGCCCGCGTGATCTGCATGGCCCCGGATACCTCCCAGCATCACGTTGTCAATCATCTTACCGGCCAGCCCACCGAAGAAAACCGCAATGTGCTGGTTGAATCCGCCCGCATCGCCAGAGGCGAAATTACGGATATCAAGGACATCCATGCATCCCGCCTTGACGCCCTGATCCTGCCCGGGGGATTTGGCGCGGCCAAGAACCTCAGCGATTTTGCCATCAAGGGCAAGGAAGCCGAAGTCCATCCGGAGATTCGCCGCTTGATTACCGAAATAGCGGATTCAAAAAAACCCATCGGCGCCATGTGCATTTCGCCGGCTGTCCTGGCAAAGGTGCTCGAAGCCCGGCATCCCCGGGTCACCATTGGAAACGACCTGGGCACGGCTGAAGCCATCGAGTCCATGGGATGCAGGCACACGGTATGCGAGGTGGGCGAAATACAAGTGGACAGCGCAAACAAGCTGGTCACCACCCCCGCCTACATGATCGGGGCGTCGATCAGCGATGTTGCAGAAGGAATCGAAAAACTGGTGGAAGAAGTCCTGGAGATGGCCTGACCGCTGATCCCGGCCTCCGAAGGGCGTCCCGCTCAATCCGGCAAGGCGTCATAAAAATACCGCATGGCATCGGAACGGGAAATAATCCCGACAATCCTATCGTTTTCAATAACTGGAAGTCGGCCGACATCATGCTTGACCATCAGGCGGGCGGCATGCATGGGGCTTTTATCCGGGCTGATGGTAATATTTTTCGTGCTCATAAACGCCTTGACCGGGGACTGAAACTGGTCCGCCTTTTTGAGCTTTTTGAAATCCCGCCTGGAAATAATGCCCTTCAGGCAATCCTGATCCACCACCGGCAGACCGGTGCAGTTTTCCACTTCCAGGATCCGGGAGACTTCGGACATGGAAGTATCGCTTGCGACATGAATGACCGGGGATGACATGAGATCGCGCACCTGAACGGAACTTTCCTGGTTGCCCTTCAACAGCTCGACAATCCACTCCTTCACGGAATTGGGATTCACGGATTTCAGCAGCGCAGACCCGGCTCCCGGGTGCCCGCCGCCGCCCATGCTCCGCATAACCGCACCGATGTTAAGATCACTGACAATGCTTCTACCGATGACAATACACTTGTCATTTTCCCGCTGGACAAAGATGCCGACGGCCACGTCCACATTCACAATCTCCCGGTACATGTGTACCACCAGCGAAAGGTTGCTGATATGCCCGTTGATATGGGTGATGTTGATACTGGCACTGTAGTTGTGAATTTTGCGGCGAGTTGCAGTTTTCAGCATTTCAAAAAGAATGTCCTTCTGCCGCTCTCCATAGGCTGGCTGAAGAAAGGTTCTCAGTATGCTCAAATCCGCACGATTCTCCAGCAGATATGCTGCTGTATAGGCATCCTCCGCAGTTGTTGAAGGAAACACGAGATTTCCCGTATCCTCGTAAAGCCCGATAAGAAACAATGTTGCCTGTATCGGGGAAATCTGTGTACCCTGCTCCTTAATCCTGCGCACCATCAGCGTGATATTGGCGCCCATGCTTTCCTGGCATTTCCAGGACGCGTCCATATCGCAGTCAGCCGGATCATGATGATCCCAGATCAGGACTTCCGGGTTGCATTGATCCCGAAGAAATCCGCCCTTCTCGATTCTGGACCATTTATTTGTATCCACCACGATAAGGCGGTTTACCGCCGCCAGATCCATATCCCTCGTTCGGTAGAGGGAAAACAGGTCCTTGTGGATGGACAGGAATGCCTTTACGTTCGGATTGATGATCCTGGGAAGCACGGCCACGGCACCCGGATAAATCAGCGTTGCCGCGACAAGCGAGGCCAGTCCGTCAAAATCCGTGCTCTGATGCGTGGTGGCAATCTGCATGAATCACTCAGTATCGGCGGAAAAATGGAAATCATCTTGCATCTCTGTAAGATATGATGATAACATACTTTTATCAGTCCGGGAATCAAAATCCGTCCTGCAAAAAGCTTTGCCGGGCATAAAAATGGCCTATGATGCTTTTGCCTGGACTTTGTCATCGAGGCGATGAATGGATTATCTCCGAAATCTTTCAGCAGGCGCGAGCACTGGGGATCGGGAAGACGGTGGCAGCAAGAATCCGGCCCGGCGCCGCCTGATTGATACGGATTTTGAAAATGATAGCCTCCCGGAGCCGACCACCATCAGCAAAAATCGGCTGGTCAACACGCTGAATCTCCGCCATTTCCGGAATGAAACCATCCGCGTTTATTTCCGGCATGCCCGGGATGAACGCAAGCTGTATTTTGACGCAATTCCCCAGCCCTGCTTTGGGAAGTACCTTGTTTGCCTCTGGCGAAATCCGCCGGGCCCCCTGCCGCACCTGGACAACTATCGATTCGCCGGACTGTTTTTTTCCAGCGGCATTGAATACATCCAGGTCTCGGCGATATGCCGCGCCATCAGCGCAAAGGGGATCTGTGTCCGGCTTCCTGAAAAGGCCGAATCCCAATCCTCTCGCCTGTGGATCCGGCATTCATGTCAATCTGTAAATGCCCGACTTCTGCAGAACGGCATCATGTTTGAAGGGATGCTCAAGGATTTTAATGCCTCGGCTTTCTGCGTAACGCTTTCACCCGTCAATGATCCGCCGTACCAGTGGATCAATATTGAACAGAACCTGATTTTGATACTTGCGGCCAACGGGCAGACTCTGTATTCCGGAGAGTGCCGGATAACCCGCAACACCCGGGATCTCCATGAAAATCAGCTGGTCATTAAACCGGTCAGCCATCTGATCCAGCGCTTTACCCCACGGGTATACCGCAGCAAACGAGTACCGGTTTCACCGCCTCCGGATATCGCCCTGAGGCATCCGCTAACAGGCGGTCTTGTCAATCTCAAGGCGATCGATATTTCCGGCTCCGGCATATCCGTGGAGGAAAACCCGCAAAACGCAATGCTGGTAGCGGGTCTGCTTTTGCCGGAGATGAACATTTATTTTGCCAGTGCTTTTAAGATCCGCTGCAAAGCGCAGGTGGTCTACACCCGGAATTTCACCACAGTGCACGGCGGCGAAAAAATCCAGTGCGGTATCGTATTTCTGGACATGGACCCCAATGACCACATGCGCCTGTTGTCCATGATCCACCAGGTGGAAAATCAGCATTTGTATATCTGCAACCCGGTGGATATTGATTCGCTGTGGGCCTTCTTTTTTGAAACCGGATTTATTTATCCAAAAAAATACGCCTTTATCCGGCAATTCAAGGAAGAGGTCAAAAAAACCTACGAAAAACTGTATACCTGTCAATCCTCGATTGCCAGGCACTTTACGTGGCAGCAAAACGGCGCCATAATTGCCCATCTCGCAATGCTGCGTTTTTACGAAAAAACTTGGCTGATTCAACACCTGGCATCCAAAACGGAAAAGCGTTTCGGCACCGGCACGGACATGGTCGAGCAGATCGGGGCATTTACATACGATACCCACAGGCTGGCCTCGTCGCACATGTCGTATCTAATCTGCTATTACCGGCCGGACAACCGGTTTCCAGCCCATTTTTTCGGCGGCGTGGCGGAAAAGATCAATGATCCCCGCGCATGCTCCGTTGACGACTTTGCCTATTTCCATACCCGACTGGAAAAAAACAAAAAGCCGCTTGCCCCGCAATGGGATCTGTCAAGAGCCGAGCCCGGGGACCTTTATGAACTCAGGCAATCTTATGATCAGCACTCCGGTGGATTGATGCTCAGGGCGCTTGATCTGGTTCCGGAAAATATGGATGGCCCCAAAAGCGATTTAAGCGATTTATACCAGGAAATGGGCCTCTGGCGGGAACGGCGGGTCTTTGCGCTCAAGCAGGAGGCTCAGGTCAAGGCCGTAATCATGGCCAATGTGGCTGATTTCGCCTTAAACCTCTCTGATCTGACCAACTGCATCAATCTCTTTGTCATCGATGAGCAGACGCCCTACGAGGTCCTGCAGCAATCCATATCCGTGGTAGGGCAATATTATTCGGCAGCCAAGGTGCCGGTGCTCATCTACCCCCTGACCTATGCCCGCAAATCGGGGCGCGCCTTTGACCGGGTCTATCGGCTATGGGCGCTGGACATGCAGTATACGGACGAATTTTTTAAAAACTACAACGCGCTGAAATAATCCGTCAGCGCAGTTTTGCGAAATTTTTCCCGCCGTTTTCACTGCGGATGGTTTCGGTCTGGTATCCCGGGTATGTGCACTGATAAAAGCGGATAAACGCATTTACCACGCGGCCGTCAAAAAACGTATCGATATTTTCAATTAGCATTTGCATGGCCTGGGCTGGCGGCAGAGGCTTGTTATAGTAACGGCTGGCGGTCAGGGCTTCAAAATTATCCGCAACTGCAATAATCCTTGCGCCCAGCGGGATCTCATCGCCCGAAAGCCCCCTGGGGTAACCGGTGCCGTCGACTTTTTCATGATGCGCTCCGGCAATGTCGGGTACCTGCTGCATTTTGCCCTCAAAATTCATCTGGCTCAAAATTTCAATCGTTTTCTCGGCATGACACTTGATATATTCGTATTCATTCGTGGTCAGCCGGTCCTTTTTCTTCAAAAGCGTGTCCGGAATCCCGATTTTGCCATAATCATGCAGCAGGGCAGACACGCGCACCACCTCCCGGTAATCCTTGTCCAGCCCGAGTTCCTCGCAGATGCCTGTTGCATATTCCGCCACCCACTCCGAATGCCCCTTTGTTACAGAATCGCGGGCATCAATGGTGGAGACCATGACCTGGAGCACGGATTGGAGCTGCTTTTCCCGAGCCTCCAGGTGCTGGGTATGGCGGAGGCTGATGCCCACGATGTTGGAAATGCTCACCAGAAGGCTCATATCGCTGTGCATGAGCGTACGCTTGGACCGGACATTGTCCACGGCCAGCACGCCGAGACTCTCATTGTCGCAGATAACCGGCGAACAGATAAAGGAAATGGTTCCCATCTGCCTGGCAAATGCAATGCTTCGCCGGGACAGCGAATCCTCGATATCATTGACATCATTGATCAAAAAAGGTTTCTGCTGCCGGAAAGAAAGCACAAAAACCCCCCGGGAGTCGGCTTTGTCCAGATGAAATTCAATATTTTTCAAAAACTGATACTGCTTTTCCTTGTAGCCGAAGCCGGCAGCAAACCGGAGCCTTTTTTTCTCCGGGTCGCACAGCATAATCATGCCCCGGTCATAGTCGAGGCGGATTTTCAGAATATCAATAATTGCTGAGTGGACCTCTTCCATGTTGGTGTGACGGTTTACCACCTGTCCGATTTCCCGGGTAACCAGGGTATTGTTATAATTGATATCAATCTGGTCCACAAGCTGCTCGCTGGATTCCTGCAGATTCTGCATGGCCATGGTCAGATGCTTGTTATCAAACCGCTCGCCGTAAAAGGCGGTTGCCAGCAGCAGCACCAGGAGCCCGGATAAAACACTTAACCCCTGTGCACCGGACAGAAAAAGAATTGCCAGCAGCCCAACCAGCGGAAAAATCACCAGCATGTAGTTGCGGATCAACCGGAAGTAATCCCCGGGGGATTTATTCCAGGAAATAATGTATCGGCATACCTCTCCCCCGGAAAATATGCATTCCGGATGCTCGATGTTGACCATACGGCTGTTGAAAATGTTTAAAACCGCTTCAAAAAAGCCTTTCCGGCTTTCGCAGTGGTACGGTTTTTCCACAATCCCGGGTCTTGGCGCGACAATGATTTCCACCTTGTTGGCACTGATGTGACGGGAATCGGAATAGACACTGCGGGTAAAATTGGCAAACGTGCTGCCGATCATTTCATAGAATTTGGCCGGTCCGGTAAAGCTGTATAGATAATACCGAATCGCCCCGATGGACTCGGGCAATGCACTGTATCGGCCGGCATCTCTTGCCAGGTTTTTGTTGCCGGTCATCCGGAGCAATTCTTCATAGAAAAAATCCATTTGCTCCTGGGTAAACCAGTGGCCCTGGTCCTCGACCTCGTGCAGGGTCATGCCGGCCCTGGCCAGCAATTCCGAAATGTTTATATGCGGGTATTTTTTCCGGGCAAGCTGAACATAAGAATGGATAACACGGCTGTTATAAAGCGGCCTAGCGGATTGGGAGACCTCGCTGTCTGATTTCATTGCAGTCAGATATTGTCAGACCGGATTAAGGTTCAAGATTAAGAATCACGTTCAGTTTCGATCCTTATAACACATATTCACATATTTGCAAGCACTTTATGCATTGCGCCATCCCCAAGGCAGCACCCCGCGGGTTCTTCTCCGGGCTGTTGGGTTTAGCGGCGGGGAGCGATTGAATTCATGTACTCTAGGGCCTCCGGGTTTCCAAGCTCAGCAGCCCTGCCAATGTCCCGCATGGCTTTTTCCGAATCACCGGCGAGCAGGTGCACCCATCCCCGGCCATAAAGATAATTGCCGTTTTTCGGCGCCCCTGAAACCGCCTTGTTGATAAATCCCAGCGCCTTGTCATAATCCCCGTTTTCCGCATAAGCCAAGCCCAGGTTAAAAGCCGCCCGGATATTTTCCGGATCGAGTTCGAGTGCCTTGCTGAAGCTTTTGATTGCAGCGTCCTGGTTGCCATAGGAAGCATACAGCCCGCCTTTGTCCATCCAGTATTGCGGGTCGTCCTCGGAAAGCCCTTGGTTTCTCTGTTTATCGAATTGCTTCTCGTCGGATTCTGCCTTCCTGGATTCCATAGACGCCTGTTGGGCATGAACACAGGAATACGGCAGAATGCAGACCGCGGCAAGAATGGCAATTAAAAAAACCGGAATCTTCACGGCAAGCGATGGCTTCATGAGCATCCTCCTGATTATTAAAGGAATGATTTGCAGGGACATGGCAACAGCTCTAAAAAACCTGGAACCAGTGACAATCATTCTAAAACAGTCCCCAGGCAAAAGTCAACGGGTTTGAAACCGGCCATTGAGGCCGCACATTGACGCGGCGCGCTCATCGAGTATCCGGGCCAGGCCCCCGTGGGCCGCCGGGGTGAATCCGAGGGCTTTTTCCCAGACCTCGTCGTCTTCCATGCAGAAATAAATCAGCACATCCGGGGCCTTCTCCCGGATCTTGTTGATGAGACATCGGTACAGGCCGATGCGCAGCGGCTTGAAATAGCGCATCTTGCCGTCCAGGGCCTTGATAAATTCCCCGTATATGATCTTGGAATCAGGAAACCGACGGGCAATCACCTCTTTTAGTTCCGGCATGAACCGAAACGAGCCAATGCTGATCCAGACGATATTTGCCGGATCGATTCGGGCAAACAAGCGGTGCACAACTGCTTCATAATCTCCGTGGCAGCCGGGATACAGGATCATTGGATCAAAATGGAAAGCCAGGGGGTATCCACTGGCCTGGCATTTCTCGGCTGCCGCAATTCGCGCCGAAAGACCGGCCGTGGCCTTTTCCTGGTGCTTGATAACCGTTTGGGTATTCAGCGACCAGGCCATAATCGTTTTCCGGTTATGGGAAATCGCCGGCAGATCGTCCACGGCAGCGGTCTTGGTTTTCAGTTCCAGAATGCCCGTATCCTGGCGGGAAAACCGCTGCACAAGCTGCTTTGCCAACGGGAAAACCGGCTCCCATATCAGACTGTCCGTAAACTCTCCGGTGCCGATCCTGCCGACTATGCCCTGATCAAAAAAAGACTGCAGCTGTTCATTCATTTCATCATGATTCGTAAAAAACTGCAGTACCGGCGGATGGTAGTAGGCTTGAAGAATGCAGTACGCACAATCCATGCTGCAATATGCACCCACGTGCAAAATCCGGTATCCGCAGCAGGTATAATGGGTGGTTCCGGGACAGTCCCGAATAAAGCGGCCCTTGTTCCGTGTCAGCAAAAGCACGGACTTACCGGCTGCCTCCGGGTCCGGGGATGCGGAAATCTGCTGGTAAATTTCCACGGGATGGTTGACGCGTTTTACCGGAAGCCCGAGCCGCCCGCACACCTGTTGGGTCACCGGATCGTCGGCGGCATCGGCGTCAATATAGATCCTGCGAATCTTCAATCTCTTTATTCAATATGGCTTTTAATTCCGGATGTTCACAAATCCGTCCCAGACATTCGGCCTGGCCGCAGAGCTGCCGGGTCGAGGAAAACCGCATCACCATGGTAAAGGTCGTATCCTCAAAATTTGCCGGCAGTTTCAAATCCATGCCCGCCTCCATCTCGAGGCTGCGCCTGCGGCGGTAAAACGCGTCTTCCACGCGGCTCAGCGCGGGATAACGTCGCCTGCGAATCGCTGTACGCAAGCGCTGTAGTTTCAGGCCGCGATCAAGATCGGCGGAATCCAGGATATCTGCAAACTCGGGAATCTTCAGCAGCCGGTCAATTGAAATCTCTTCAAGACGAGCCAGATCATGGAGCCCGGAGAAAATTTCCTGCTGCTGGTTGACAGTGGGCCGGAGGCTTTTGAATAACCCGGCCATAGCTTCAGCCGAGGTCCGGTCAATGGATTCGAGTGACAATGCGGTGTTTAATGAAATATGATTTTGCGCAGCCGCCTCTTGCACAATTTCCGGCATTTCAGACAGGCGGAAAAGCTTTTCAACCAGCGGCGGTGCAATAAACAGCCCCAAGGGCTCAAGTAGTGCGGAAAGTGAACGGGCGTTTTCGCAAAATTCCCGCAGCTTCGCTACTGCCCGGCACTGTTCGGCCAGGTTGAATTGCCGGGTCAAGGCGTTATCCGCAACAGCGATCTTCAGGCAGTCAAGCGGAGATGTTGTCCCGGCAAGCACGCGGCACGGGATGTGCCGCCACTGTAAATTCAGGCATGCAGCGGCCCGCCCGAACCCGGCCACCAGAATATAGCCGTGCTGCCCGGCCTGGACAACCGGGGGGTTGATCAATCCGGCGCCCCGGATGGCGCTTGCGATCCGATCGGTATTTTCCGGCCGGGTAATCTGGTACCGGCGATCCGACAACACAAGATCGCCGATTGCGATCAGGCGTTGCTCAGCTTGCATCTGCCTGGCTGACAAGGGCCTGTAGCGCCTCTTCGTATTTTTTCTTCGTATTTTCTATGACTTCCCGGGGCAGCGGCGGCGCGGGCGGCATTTTGTCCCAGTCCACGGAATTCAGGTAATCCCTCAAATACTGCTTGTCAAAGCTCTCCTGGGGTCCGCCCGGCTGGTAGGTGGCCCTGGGCCAAAACCGGGATGAATCCGGGGTCAGGATCTCGTCAATGAGAAGCAGCCCGTTTTCATCAACCCCAAACTCAAATTTGGTATCCGCGATCAGTATACCGCTTTTTTCAGCGAGCTCCGCCCCCCTGCGATAAATCTGAAGGCTGATGTCCCGGATCTGTTCCGCACGCTCGGCCCCGATCATCTCGTTTACCTGTTCAAAGGGGATGTTTACGTCGTGCTCGCCGAGTTCCGCTTTTGTGGAGGGTGTAAATATCGGTTCCGGAAGCGGGTCTGATTCCCGCAGTCCGTCCGGAAGCCCAATGCCGCAGATTTCTCCGGTTTCCTGGTAGGACTTCCATCCCGAACCGGAAATATAGCCCCGGACAACACATTCCACAGGCAGCGGCTCGGTCTTTTTCACCAGCATGCTGCGCCCCTCCAGCTCCTGTCGGTAAGGTTGGCAGACCTCTGGATATTCATTGACATCGCTGGTAATCACGTGGTTGGAAATAATGGGTTTCATCACCTCAAACCAGAAAAGAGATATCCGGGTCAGAATACACCCTTTTTCCGGAACAGGATCGCTCATGATCACGTCAAAAGCCGATATCCGGTCTGTGGCGACCATCAGCAGGGTGTCGCCCAGATCATAGACGTCGCGCACTTTGCCGCGCTTAAAAACAGACATCGCCTCGAATTGCGTTTCAAAAACCGTCTTTGCCATATGTCATCCCGCTTTTAACTGTACTGTTGGTTAAATGCCTCGACAAATTCCCTGAGAACGGCAAGGGAATCCCCGTCCACATCATAAAACTCGATTCCGGACTCAAACCGGCCGGCCTCGCCGCGATTGCAGTAAACCACCCTGCCCTTGATATCCACCACCTCTTCTCCGATGCCCATGGCCAGCAGAACGATATACTGCGTCTCTATGGGTTCATGGGTCTCGAGCTTGGCGCCGGTTTCATTGATATTCAGCGTCCTGCCCATGCCCTGCTTCCATTTCTTTCCGTCGGAATCCATGCACACATATGTCAGGAGGTTTATTGATTCATATCGTTTCTGCCGGCGTTGATTGTCTTTTTTCATTTCGTACACTCCTTGTCATAATGAGTGGGTCAAGTGATTGTTGTCGATATGATCAATCATGCTTTTTTGCCTTTTGAATCAAGTCGGAAATCCGACCCGTGGTCACGGAAATCGAATCGGTCATATTCTGGATCATGTTTTTAAAGATCCCGGAAAGTGATTCGTATTCATGTTCTATCTGTTCCGGGTCGATGTCTTGGGCTGCAAAGTCCCGGGAGATATAAACCTCTGCGGAATGCGGTTCATGCGCCGTGTTTAAAAAGGGAACACGTCCCAGGATATCGCCCGGACCCAGGGTCATCAGGTGTACCCGTCCAATTTTCGTATTGATGTATACATCCGCGGCGCCTTTTTCAATCACCTGGACCAGATTTTCGTTTTTCTCAGGTCCGATGTAGAAGGTTCCTTCCGGGGTCTTGCCCGCAACAGATCCGGGATCCAGTACAAGCTGGGCGCATACCGTGGTTACCGACCTAAGGCGGCTGTCAATGGAAACCAGGATGGTTTGAAACAGATCGCTCAGTGTAGAGTATTCCCTGGCGACATGATCGGAGTCGAGGACGCCGAGCTGAACCTGTCCGATCGCATAAATACTCGCACTCCGGACATTTCCGTCCCGAAGAAAAGAAACGATACTGCCGATATAAGCTCCTTCGCTCAACCTGAGAATCGGCGCCCGGCCTTCGGGCAAAATCCGCACCACTTCAACGGTTCCGTCCAGAATCACCCAGAACCAGTTGCCGAAACGGTTTTGCGCAACGACTTCCTGGCCGTCGTCAAAGATTTCCTCGTCCACCACGTAGACGTAATCGACCACCGGCCCCTTGAGGGTCGGCAGTTCCGAGCCGCCGTGGCGGCCTTTGCGCTTCCCGGTTTGACCCGGGCCCACTTTGGGTGTTGAACCTTCGTCAACCATTCTCAAACCATCCAGAATCAGTTCCATGCGGCTTTTCTTGATCACCCGGTCGCGTGCGACCTGTTCCTCCACAAACTCGAACTCCGCCTTTTCCCATCCGAAAAAGCTGTTAAATGCATCAATCCCGGTAACCGTGCCGTATTCGGCGTCCACCGGATCACCGTTTTTCAGGTAAATGTATCCAGGCTTATCCGCATAGTCGCTTACGAGTTTGAGCACACCGCTGTTGGCATTTCCCCCGAGCTGTTGGAGCAGCTCGGCCAGGCCGACAAATTCCAGGTTTCCCTTAAGGACTGTTTTGGCGTTCATAATAATTTATTCTTGTGCCCATTGAAATTCTTTATGCAGATACTTCAGCGTCAGCTTCAGGGCCTGGGTCAAAGTCGCGCCCACTCCCTGGCCGGTTACTGCGCTGGCCGGAAATGACGGCACCCGCAGCTGCCGGTTGAGATCCCGTTCCATCTGCGCCACGCTCATCAAAGGCATTTCCGTTTTTTCCAGATCTCTTTTATTATACTGCATAACCAGGGGGATCCGCAATATATTCAGCCCGGATTTCTTCAGATTCTCATGCAGGTCCTTGAGCGATTCCATGTTTTTTTCCCGTCGAACCTTCAATGAATCGGCCACGAATATGATCCCATCCACGCCCTTGAGCACCAGCTGCCGGGTTGAACGGTACTGCACCTGCCCCGGTACCGTGTAGAGCTGTACCTTGATGTCGCAACCCTTGATCTGCCCGAGTCCAATGGGCAGAAAATCGAAAAACAGGGTTCGATCCCCGTCCGTGTCAATGGAGATCATCTCCCCGCGTACCTGTTTTTTAAACGTGCGGTGGATATAGTCCAGGTTGGTGGTTTTACCGCATCGACCCGGTCCGTAGTAAACAATTTTGCACTCGATTTCCCGGTTTTTCAAATTCACAGTAGCCATAATCAAACTCCATCAACAGCGCTTCCACCGATATCTTCCGCCGGAACACCGGGAAAATGCCGATTCAAATTCCGCTTATCCGGATTCAATATGTAAAATCTTCAGATCCACGGTGTAATCCCCCTGCTTGGGTCCGGAATTGATCTCCTTTTTGGCGGACACGTATACAGTTCCGGAAAATATGGCAACCGGGGAATAAAACATCACGCTGGCAATACTGCCTCCGGTTTCCAGGCTGTTGGCAATCTCCTTCTGCCCCTTTGACAGAACCAGGTTAATCTGCCGGCCGTTTTGGAAGTTGACATCCAGCTCGACTTTTTCTCCCGCCCGGGAACCTGTGGGAAGCGGCAGTCCGATGGCACTGATATCCAGTATGTCCTCATCATCGATCTCCTCGCCCCGGGCCTCCGAAGTATCAGGGGCCGGTTCGGGAGCCGCAGGCGCGCCCGCATCCGCCTTCCGGCCGGCATCATCTAACACCTGCTCCAGGACCTCCCCGAGCCGCTTGATCTCGTCGGCTGAAAAGCGCTCATCTGACTGCCATTGCTGATACACCAGGGTCAACTCTTCTGGCGGGAGGTGCCGGATGCCGTATTGCAGAATATTTCTGGCAGCCTCCATTCTGAGATGATCATAATCAAACAGGGATTCCAGTTCCTCGCGGGCCTGATCATACTGCCCGAATTCGGCAAGGGAAACGGCTCCGCCCAGCGAAGACGAACCCTTTACATGCGGATCATCAAAGGAAAACATCTCCCGGATCAGATCCCGGGCTTGCTCGGAAAGCTCCGGGGCCTGACCGGGAGCCTTCAGGTTTTGCGTATTTTTGTGGAGCAGATCAATCCTGGCGGATATTTTTGACAGCAGGGAATCCCGGTTCTTGATACGCGAATTTTTCCGGATCATGTCGTCCACGGCCCGGTATATGTCCAGGGCCTCGTTGATCAGCCCCTGATTCCGGTATAATTCGGCCTCCTCGATTTTCCGCTTGATTTTTTCGGCCAGATTCATCACGACCCCGGTATCTTTTTCTAAACCCGTTTCGAACGCGGATCATGCTTTCTTGTTATCTAAAACTTATGAAATATTATAATACTTTGTAAACACCGCAAGCTCAAGAGAATTTTTACCCACTTCCAGGCGATTGCCCGCCAATCCAGAGCCGGCCGCCCGGGGGCCGGGCATGCCGAATCCATAAAATGCGCTTGACAAGTCACTGCGGTAATGAAATCTCTTAATTTGAAAATATACATATCAGCCCTCATTTTTTCGGGCAATGCAGGTAAGCACCTTATTTCCCCGCCGCGAAAAAGGGCGCAGCCTTGGGATATGATGATTTCGAAAACCTCCAACCAAACCGAACAAGGAGCAGACCATGGAGAAAAAAGTCACGGTTGTGGGCGCGGGCAATGTGGGCGCTACTGCCGCACAGCGGCTGGCGGAAAAACAGCTTTGCGACGTGGTGCTGGTGGATATTGCCGAGGGCCTGCCCCAGGGAAAGGCCCTGGACCTCGCGGAAGCTGCACCGATTGAAAAGCATGATGCCTGCCTGTCGGGCAGCAATGACTATACGGAAACCGCCGGGTCCGACATCGTGATTATCACGGCCGGAATCCCCAGAAAGCCGGGCATGAGCCGGGATGATCTGCTGAAGACCAACTCGGATATCATGAAAACCGTGGTGGGCAACGTGGCGGAAAAATCCCCTGAGGCCATCCTCATTATTGTCAGTAACCCATTGGATGCCATGTGCCACGTGGCTTTCGAGGCCTCGGGTTTTGAAAAAAACCGTGTGATTGGCATGGCCGGCGTATTGGATTCAGCCCGGTTCCGCACGTTTATTGCCCGGGAGCTCAACGTTTCCGTGGAAAACACCCATGCCTTTGTCCTGGGCGGCCACGGCGACACCATGGTGCCCCTGCCCCGGTTTTCCACGGTTGCCGGTATCCCGATTACGGAACTGCTGTCCAAAGACCGCATCGAGGCCCTGGTGGACCGTACCCGCAAGGGGGGAGCAGAAATCGTGTCCCTGCTCAAAACCGGCAGCGCATTTTACGCCCCGGCCTCGGCTGCCGCGGAAATGGCCGAATCCATTTTAAAGGACAAGAAGAAAATTCTGCCGTGTGCCGCGTACCTGGAAGGCGAATACGGCATTGACGGCTTGTTTATCGGCGTGCCGGTAAAACTCGGCAAATCCGGTATCGAAGAAATCGTGGAAATCACGCTCGCAGACGAGGAAGCCACAGCCCTGCAGCAGTCTGCCGACGCGGTACGCTCCCTGGTCGATGCCATGGCCGGGCTGGAATAACGCAGGCCGCGGAGATCTTCGGGCAAAAGGGGGTTTCTGTTTTTTTATGATCTGAAGACCCGGGAAAAAGTCAACTCTCGGGTGTTTGCTCATGCACCGCCTGACGGAGCAGAAAATTGTTGAGATGATTGAGCGTGAGATATTCTTCCTGAACAAGGG
>JBKHJS010000151.1:0-5566 GCA_046537995.1 Desulfobacterales bacterium | reverse complement strand
GGATCAGCGGCTGCTTGAGCCGTTCATTGTCATTGATCAATGCCTTGCCGGCAACTCCGCGGGGGCAAAGGGAAGTTTTCATGCCGTCGGCATGCGGATTGCCGTGAAGAAACTTGATGCTGCCGTCTTCGACCTCCGCCACCATGGGGCACCGGACCGTGCACATTCCGCAGATGGTAGGGATTTTTTGGGTGGACATATATTTTCTCCTTCTTTCTTTAGACGAATTTCCGTTTAACTGTAAGTATAAATTCGAAATTCGAATATCGAAATCCGAAACAAATTCGAAATCCGAATTTTCAAATTTTCAAAACAGAAACAAGTGGTACCAAACACCGGGGACAGATTTGAAATCTGTCCCCTTCCGATTTCGGATTTTCCCTGCTAGTCTTGCTGCAGGATCTCGCTGTCGTAAATTTCCTCGAGCCGGCGCTTGTGCTTGAGCTCCTCGTCTGCCAGAAAGGAAAAGAGCTTTTCGGATTTCTCGCTGGCGCACCGGCCTTTCCAGGCTTCGTAGAAGGCGTGGGCCTTTTCCTCTTTTTTCATGGCCATGGCCAGTGCGTCCTGATAGTTGATTTCCGGGGAGAATTTCACATCCACCATAAAGTCGCTCAGTTTCAGATTCTGCACGGTTCCGGGCTCGAGATACTCGTAGAACGGCTTTTCATTGCTCAGATCCAGGTCTGCCAGAAGCTCCCGGTGTTTTTCCTCCTCGATCTGCATTTCCCGGAAAAATTCCCGGATCCCCTTGTTTTGGGCGTTTTCCGCGCAATTCTTGTAAAAATCCCGGGCCTTTTCCTCACGGTCAATGGCAAATTCGACCACGTCCTGCATGGAACGGCAGCTCACAGCTGTCATAGTTTCCTCCGATGTTAGATCTTTTTCATCCGCGAAGCACTCTTGATGCGGTCCGACAGCAGCTTTGCGCAGGTCGGGCAGTACCGGTGGTGCTCCTTTACGTGCGGATGATCCTCTGTTCTTTCCTCGATCCGGGAGAGAAATTTCGGCGTGGCAAAATATCTGCCGCAGTTTTCGCACTGAAGCAGCGGATTCTGCCCGATGATCTCGTCCCGGATGGATATGATGCGCAGCCCGTTTTCGTCCTTCTGGGAAATGGCGCCTGTCGGGCATATGGAAGCGCAGGTGCCGCAGCCGATGCACCGGTTGCCGGGCCTGGGGGCAACAAAGCGGATGCCGTTTCTCTTTTCGATTTTCAGGGCGTTTGCGCCCACCAGTTCCTTGCATGCCCGGATGCAAAGCCGGCAGCGGATGCACTCATCCGGCGGCGGGCCGATGTCGATGCCGTGTTTTTCCGCCAGCCTGCGAATCACCCCGGATTCGGGGGCGAACTTGGTCAGGTTGCGAAACGCCGTGGTTCGGGCCCGCTGCACGCGCGGGTTGTCTGTCTGGATTTCCATTCCTTCGGCCGGCTTGATCACGCAGGAGAGCTTGACCTGGGCCGGTTTTTCCGGATAAACGACCTCGACTGCGCACAGTTTGCACTCCCCGGCAGGGGAAAGCGCCGGATGATAGCACATGGCCGGCACCTCGATGCCCTGTTTTTTCAGAACATCGATTACCGGCTTGTCTTTGTCGGCCTGGATGCGCTGGTCGTTGACAATGATTTCCGGCATGGCTTCTCCTCTGAAACCGGCTAGTTTCCGATGACCCGCAGGCAGTCCTGGGGCAGCCGGTGGGTGCCCTTTTCATCCAGGCTGACCTCGATTAACGCGTCCGGATCGTTCTTGCTCGTGTCCGGGTCTGTGATGATGCCGTGCATGCCGATGAACTCCTCCATGTAGTCTTCCCAGGATTCATCCGCGGATCGTTTGTAGATCTCCACCTTTTGGCCTTGACGGAATGGCATGTCTGGCTCCTTCCATTAATGAAAAATCCGAATATCGAAATTCGAAACTCGAAACAAATTCGAAATCCGAATTACAGAATATTCAAAACAGGTTCACAGCTTTTTCGTTTCCTGTCTGCCGACAGGCGAGCTCTGTTTTTATCCGCTGTAAACCGTTAAACCGTAAACCGTAAACGGTTACCAAAATCGTTTATCTCTAAAGGGATGCTTTCTCCCTGAATCCCTCCTTACCTTCCGGGAGGGGTTATTTCCGCGTGATGGCCGCCGCTTGCCGTCCTGGCGCAGTCCAGGCATACGCGCCGGTTGCTCATTTCCGGGCTGATATCGCGGACGCGCTTCATGATATAATCGTGATACCGGGCCGGCCCGAGCACGGCGCCGCAGATCTCGCAGTATTCGAGCTGCAGCCGGTTTAACACCGTGCCGCACAGCGACAGGACTCGGTATCCGTTTTCATCGGTCATCTGCATGGCGCCGGTGGGGCAGTTGTTGGCACATGCCCCGCAGGCGATGCAGCGCTCGGCGGTGATGCGCAGATCCGTGTGCCCGGGATTGTCAAAGTCGAGGTATCCGAGGCAAAGTGCATCAATGCCCATTTTGTCGCGGCAGATTTCCACGCACGTGCCGCACCGGATGCATATGTCGCATCGCAGGCACCGCCTGGATTCGTTGTGGGCCTGGGTGTCGTCAAGCCCCAGGCGCACCTGCTGAAATGTGACGCGCCTGCGCTCGTTTCCCAGCACTGACATCTGCGGCCGCTGCAGATCGGTTTTCAGCGCGGCCGGCGCCTCGAAATGCGCCAGGCGACGGCGCCGTACCGGCACGGATGGCAGTGTCGGCTGGGCGATGCCTTCAAAATAACGGTGTATGGCAGAAGCTGCCTTTTTCCCCCCGGAGATGGCCTCCACCACCGTGGCCGGGCCGGTGACCGCATCGCCCACGGCAAACACGCCTTCCTGGTGGGTCTGCATGGTCACGGTGTTGACCTGGATGGTGTTTCTGCGGGTCCAGTCCACTTTCTCAAAGCCTTCCAGGCCCCGGCTTTGGACTTCCTGGCCGATGGCCGGGATGACCGCGTCCACGGAGATGACATGCTCGCTGCCCTCCACGGGCACCGGGCGCTGGCGGCCGGAGTCATCCGGCTCGCTGAGCTCGGCGCGCACGCACACGATCCCGGTGACTTTTCCGTTTTCTCCCTGGATTTCCTTGGGGATGGTCAGGTAGGCAAACTGCACGCCTTCTTCCTCGGCTTCCACCACCTCCTCGTGATGGGCCGGCATCTGGTCGTGGCTCCGGCGGTACAGGATGTGGACTTCCTCGCATCCCAGGCGCAGCGATGTGCGGGCCGCATCCATGGCAACGTTGCCGCCGCCGACAACCGCCACGCGCCTGCCGGGCATGCGGTGATCGCCCAGGCTGACGCGGCGCAGAAACGGCACCGCCGGCAGTACGCCCTTATAATCGTCTTCTCCGGGAAGCATCAGTTTGTATGACCCGTGGGCGCCGATGGCCAGGAGAAAAGCTTCATGCCCCTCGGAACGAAGCGAGTCCAGGGTGACATCCGCGCCAAAGCGCGTATTGAGCCGGAGATCAACGCCGAGTGATTCGATCATGTTGACTTCCCGGTCAATGACCTCCCGGGGCAGCCGGTACCTGGGAATACCCACCATCATCATCCCGCCGGGCACCGGAAGGGACTCGATCACCGTGACCCGGTATCCCCGCAGGGCAAGATAATACGCGGCGGTCAGCCCGCCCGGGCCGGCGCCGACAACGCATACCTTGCGGCCGTTGTCCGGCAGGGGCTCCGGGTTGACATACTGCCGGGCGGACATGGATTTTTCAGCGGCAAAGCCCTTTAAGTCCATGATGGCAATGGGGGCATCCATTCTGCCCCGCACGCACATGAACTCGCACGGGTGCGTGCACACCAGGCCGCAGACCCAGGGAAACGGATTGTCCCTGCGGATCACGGATATGGCTTCGGCGTATTTTCCCTGGCCCACCAGGGTGACATAGGACGGCACATCGATTCCCGCCGGGCAGGCCATCTGGCACGGCGCCGGGGTGAGCATCGGGCAGTGCCCGGTGGGGCAGGTATGCGTGTTGATGTGGCTGAGAAATTCCTCGTGGTTCCGGTTGACAAAATCGGTGACGTACTGGCCCAGTTCCCGGCATTTTGCATTGGGCCCCTGGTCGGTGAGATGCCCGGCCAGCTCGAGAATGCTGTCCATGTGGTCCTCGCCGGCCTGTCCCTGAGAGACGTCGTGGACCAGGTCAAATATTTCCGAGGCTTTCTGGCGGCACCAGGGGTGTGTCAGCTCCCCGGTGTTCAGGGATTCCCGGAGCTGTTCATGCAGTGATTTGACGCTGCAGGTATGCGGACTCATGTTATCATGCCTCTTGGTTCGGGATCTTTAAAAATCCTGGGCCCGCGCCCTGGCATAGCGTTCGCGCCGGATTTCGGGGATCTGGTCCGGAGTGTCGAAATACAGGCACCGCGTGGGGCAAACCGTCACGCATGCCGGCTCCAGCCCGGCTTTGACCCGGTCGTAGCAGTAGTCGCACTTGACCGCCTTGCCGGTTTCCGGGTTCCACTGGGGCGCTCCCCAGGGACACGCGGAAATGCAGGTCTTGCATCCCACGCACAGGTCCGGATCCACGGTGACAATGCCGTCTTCGCCCCGCTGGAACATTGCTCCTGTGGGGCAGGCTGCCACGCACCACGGGTTTTCGCAGTGAAAACAGGGCATGAAGGTAAAGGCCGTGCGCGGCAGATTGGCCACCCACTTGGGGCCCACTGTGACGATCAGGCTGGGAAACGGCCCGCGGGGCAGTTTCTGCCGGCTTTTGCATGCTACCACGCAGGCCATGCAGCCGATGCATTTTTTCTGGTCCTGGAACAGGAAGTATTGACTCATGGTTTAAAGAACTCCTGTCTTGTTTCTGCCTGAATTGAGCGTTTCAGATTTTTAAAAGCAATTTATTTTAAAGTGTAACCACGGATTTATATGCCGTCCCCGTTGAGCTGTTGCCTTTTTATGCCGGCATCCCGTTCATAGCGGCTGCGCAGCAGGCCGCCGGCAATGGCACCGGCAATGCCGAAAGCCACGATGATTGCCACAAGCTGGGCCGTTGGGTCTGCGCCGAATATGCGGCGGTTGACCGCGGTCTGTATGGCAGCCGCGGCTGCAGCCGGGCCCAGCCCGGATGCCAGGCATAATGCCTTGCGTGTTGCCGGATTTTCGGACTGCCGCTTTTCCCAGTACTTGTACCCGGCGCTGATCCCGCAGAAGCCTGCAATGGGCGGCATCCAGTATCCCAGGGCGCCCGGGGCAAAGCAGATCACCAGAAATCCGAGCGCCAGGACCCCGAATGCCCCGAGCAAAATTGCCGCAGCCAGGGCAAACCAGTCCGGGAACTGCGCATCCAGCCATTCTGTAAACATCCGGGTTGAAAGCATTCGGGCCTCTGTAATTTTTTAAAGCGTAAAGCGGGGACAGAATTGAATTCTGTCCCCAATAACGTTCTGCGAAGGGGACAGAATTCAATTCTGTCCCCGGGCACGCCGGGCATGGGGCCCGGACAAAGATTGTTCCGCGCTGCTGTCCGCATCTTGATTGCGGCGCATGAGTCTGACAATAAAGCTGATAATGTAGAACATCAGCACGCAGAATACAAACCAGAAAGCCGCGCCGA